>JAITEY010000109.1 GCA_031281815.1 Desulfovibrio sp.
ACATCCATGCTTTCCAGAATCACCCCGTCGCAGTCGAAGACAACAAGCGCAATATCCACAAATTTCCCGCCTTCAATTGTTTCCGTGCAGGACGGCCAGGAGATTGCGTACGCTTTCAACCTCCATTGCCGCGCGGGTTTCTGCGGCATAGGCTCCAATGTGCGGAGTCAGGATCACGCCGGGAAGGGACGCCAAGGGGCCTGAGGACGGGTACGGTTCCTGCGCAAAAACATCCAGCGCCGCACCTGCCAATTTGCCGCTTCGCAGGGCACCGGCCAAGGCGCTTTCGTCCACCAGCCCGCCCCGCGCGGCATTGATGAGCAGCGCTCCGTCCTGCATACGCGCCAGCCTGCCTGCGTCCAGCAAAGGGAGGCCATCCGCGCGGGGCGGACAATGCAGGGTCACGATGTCCGCCCAAGCGAGGAGGGCCTCCGCCTCCATCCGTCTGCAAGCGCCGCCGTCGACAACGCCGGGGTCATGGAAGGCGATTTCGCAGCCCATGAGCGTAAAGAGGGAAGCGACTTTGCGCCCGATACGGCCGAAACCGAAAAGGCCCACCCTCTTGCCGGCCAGAAGGCGCCCCATGTGTTTTTTCCATGTGCCGGCGCGCACTTCGCGGTCCATACGTGTGATGCGGCGAGACAGGTCCAGGGCCAGGGCCAAGGTCAGTTCCGCCACCGCCTCGACCGGCGCGAGCGGAGTGTTGCGCACCTGTATGCCGCGCGCCTGCGCGGCCGACAGATCCACACTGTCCAAGCCGGAACCGCAGCGGGAGATAACTTTCAGGCCGGGTGCCGCGTCCATGACCAAGGCGGTCAAGGGTTCGGTACCCGCCACGACGCCCGCGCAACCACACAGGATGTCAGCGGCCTCGGATCCGGTAAGCGTACGGCGGTGCGGGTTGACGACGATTTCCATGCCGCCTGCACGGAGTAGACGCAGGGGCTCATCGTTGTATTCCGCAAAAGTGGAGGTAGTGACGGCTACGCGCATTCTTTTTCCCTGAGGCCTTTCGGACGTTTCTACTGCCGGACGGCGCCTGTATTCAGCTGCCGGGCGGCGTCCGCGTTCAGCAGACATGTTCTCCCGGGCCGCCCGGGCCGCGCTTGCGCAAGACCCGCGCGGGTACCCCGCCGACAACGGCGTCGGCAGGCACATCGCGGCTTACGACGGCGCCTGCGGCGACAACCGCGCCGGAACGGATGCGCGTTCCGGGCAGGATAACGGCGTGCGCGCCTATCCAGACATTGTCCTCAATGACCACCGCGGAAGGCACGTGTCCCTGTTCTACTATGGGAACATCCATGCGGTCAAAGGCATGGTTGGCCCCCTGTATCAGGCACATCGGGCCCACTGCCGTGTTGTTGCCGATACGTATCTCGGCATCGTTGGCGTTGACCGAAGTAAAATCTCCCAAAAAAACATTATCTCCCAAGGTAATTTTTCCACGCGTCGCGTAAAGGGAGCAGCAGCGGTTCAGGCCGACGCCCCGGCCCATACTGATATTCCTGAATCCTTGGATGACGACCCCGGTTCCGGAGCGGAACAGCCCGGCCGAGGCGAACAGGGGACGATAAAGCAGCCGTCGGAGTACGGTGCCGGGTCCGCCGGGCACCCAGCCGGCGAGCAGCCGCCAGAATTCTTCTCCCTGCAGGATGAAACGTTCACGTAGGGTCACGGCGCGGCCGTCCCTGTCGCGGGAGACGCGACTCCTCCGGTTGTGTCGAAAGGCTTTTCCGGGCTTTGTCCGGAGCGGTTTGAGAAGGTCTGAGGGAAACCCTGCCGCCCTGTAACGGCGGAAGCAGGCGTAAGGAATCCGTTGACCAGGGCCACTGCCTTGATGCCTTTTTTTTCTCCGGTAAATCCCAATTTTTCCTCGGTCGTCGCCTTCAGGTTCACGCGGGAGCGGTCAAGGCGCAGCAATTTTGCGATGTTGGCGGTCACGGCGTCGCGGTACGGGGCGATGCGCGGCACTTGGGCGATGACGGTCAAATCGGCGTGTTCGGGGCGGAAGCCGGCGGCGACGCAGCGCTCCAGCGTCTCGGTGAGCAGTATGCCGCTTGCGATATTCTCCAGTTCAGGATCGGAGTCGGGGAAAAGCAGACCTATATCGCCCCCGCAGATGCAGCCCAGCAGGGCGTCCGTGAGGGCGTGAAGCAGCACGTCGCCGTCCGAGTGGGCGTGCACGGTGATGTCGCCGGGGATGAGCACGCCGCCCAGGACAAGCGGGCGATTGCCGCCGTACCGATGCACATCATAGCCGAAACCGCTGCGCGGGACAGACATCGGCACGTCGCCGGAGTCCGGACCGAAACCGTCGTACGCCGGCATCGGCTGCAACAGACGCAGGTCTTCAGGGGTAGTAATTTTGACATTGCCCGCATCGCCGGGAATCACCGTGACCGGAATGCCGCAGTACTCCATAAGCCCTGCATCGTCGGTGACCGGAATCCCATCGCCGCGGACGCGCTCATGCGCTTTTCTCAGATCTTCGGCAACGAAACCTTGAGGAGTCTGGACCGCGCGCAGGCAGGCCCGGTCGAGGCTTTTGTTCACCGTGCCCGCCGCGTCCACGTCTTTCAGGGTATCCGTTACCGCGATGCCGGGGATGACGGCTCTGCTTCCCCGCTCAAGGGCTTCCAGCACACGGGCGATCAAAACCGGCGTTACGAAAGGGCGGGCGGCGTCGTGGACGAGTACGGCGTCGCAATCTGCCGGCAAGGCCGCCGCACCCAAAGCGGAAGACTCCCGCCTGCTTTCCCCTCCCGCTCGGAGCAGACAGGGCAGGCCCAAAGAAGGCGCATTCTTGATCAACGCGTTTACGGCGTCGAAGTCGCAGTCCGGAGGCAGCACCAGCACCAGACCGCGCAAAGCGGGGATATGTGAGAAGGTCAGCAGGGAATGCAAAAACAGGGGTATTCCTCTATAAGGAAGAAACTGCTTGGGAAGGCTCCGTCCCGAGCGCAGGCCGCGACCGGCGGCCAAGACAACGGCCCATATAGTCATGTTTCAAACCACATCCGGCTCCGTCCGCCGAATGGACTCAACCCCGGCGGACAGGAGCCGGTTGAATTGTCCTCTCCCTAAGGAAGGGAGAGGTTTCAAACCAAAAAAGGAATTTCTGATCAAAAACTCCTTAACGGTACGAAGGCGTCGACGTCCTCAGCGAAAGCGGGCCTGTAAGCCGGGTTCTGTTTCCCGTGCCGTTCCGCATGCGGCGGGGGACGCGGGATGATCATCATTCCTCTGGGACTGCGGTCACCCGCAGCCTCAAGCAACCTACCCGGAAGCATCGGCCGGGCCGGCCTCGAACGCTTCCCTATTCGGTCTTGCTCCCGGCGGGGTTTACCCGGCCTGCCGCGTTACCGCGACAGCCGGTGGGCTCTTGCCCCACCCTTTCACCCTTACCCCGCGTGACGCGGGGCGGTCTGCTTTCTGTTGCACTTGCCGTGGATCGC
>JAITEY010000200.1 GCA_031281815.1 Desulfovibrio sp.
TTCATTGCTCATCAGGGACTCACCTCAGGCGAATCTCACCTATTTCGGTGTTCAAGAAACCCTACACCGCTCCAGGGTTTATTTGACGCTTCCTGAGCAGCGGGGACATCATGCCCCGCCGGCTTGACTTTACGCGCCGCCGGCGTATCTTTTTCTCGTGGAATTCAAGACGTAGGGCTGAGGAGGCAGACAGAAGCATGGTGACGCACGAAGATATTTGCAAGGCTGTAAATCAAGTCGCCTCCGCCTTTCCGGTGAAAAGAGCATCGTATTTTGGTTCTTATGCGGAGGGGCGACAAACGGAAGCAAGCGATCTTGATTTGTTGATTGAATTTCATCAATCTGCTGTTTCCCTACTAATGCTTGCAAGCATAAAATATGAATTGGAAGATATCTTGAAAATACCGATAGATATTATCCATGCACCGATTTGTAAAGACGCGGTTATTGAAATCGTCAAGACAGTATCTGTATATGAACAACTACGATATAAATCGTGTCTCAAGTCGCACATACAACAGTCAAAGGAGCATCCACCGTGTCCGCCGGCCTCCTCCGGTGTTCCAACCACGCTTGGAACATAATCACATCCCACAGCCAATATTGATAATTTTCACCATCCAGATGTTTTTGCCAAATCGGGTAAACCGCATTCGGCTTAAGGAGGCCTTCCCGCCGCAGTCGGTCAGGTTCAAGAAGATTCTCCGCCCATTCCCGCAGCGGGCCGCGCAACCAATGATCTATAGGCACGCCGAAACCCATCTTGGGCCGCTCGATCAACTGCCTCGGCACATAGCGGTACAGCACCCGGCGCAAGGGCCGTTTGCTTTCTCCCCCGCGCGTGAGCATCCCCGCCGGCAGCCTCTGGACGAACTCGTAAATTCGGTGGTCCAGCAGCGGCACGCGGGCTTCCAGAGATACGGCCATTGCGGCCCGGTCCACCTTGACCAGAATGTCGTCGGGCAGGTAGTTCACAGTGTCGATAAATTGCATAAGGGTGAAAATATCCGGTATGGCGCTGTTCAAGGAAGCGTCAACGCGGGTCAACGGAGGAGCTTTGGCCCCTGGTACCATTGATGACGCGTCCGGCCAATGGCGCAGGTAACTCGTCCGGTAGAACGCCGCCGGGTCGGTGAAACGGGCGGCGAAATTTTTGATGCGCGCGGCCATCCGGGGTGGACGCACGGCAACGGGCAACATCCCCGCCAGACGATTCAGCGTTTCCTCCGGCAAGGCGGCCGCCAAGAGGATAAGCGACCTCTGCAGACGGGGGCGGTTGCTCTTACCGTAGGCAGCCGCGCAGTCAAAATAACGGGTGTAGCCGCAAAAAATTTCATCCCCGCCGTCGCCGGACAAAACAGTGGTCACATGCTTTCCGGTCAGGCGCGAAAGCAGATAGGTAGGCAACTGCGAGGAATCGGCAAACGGCTCGTCATAAAAAAAGGGCAGTTGCGGGATGATCTCCAGAGCCTGCCCGGCGGTCATGTATTCTTCCGTATGATCCGTGCCGAGATGTTCGGCTACAGCTTTGGCGAAGGGAGCCTCATTGTATTCTTCCTCCTCGAAACCAATGGAAAATGTTCTGATGGGCCTGTCCGACTGAATCTGCATAAGCGCCGTCACCGTCGACGAATCCACCCCGCCGGAAAGAAAGGCTCCCAAGGGCACATCAGCGACCATGCGACTTTTGACGGCATCGCGCAGCAGTGCGTCCAACCGGTCAATCAACTCGGGTTCATCTCCCTGCAAACGGTTTTGTCGCCCGTGCAGCAAAACTTCCAGCGGATCCCACCAGCAATGCTCGCGTAAGGAACCGTCGGCCCGGATTTCCAGCAGATGTCCGGGCCGCAACTTATGGATATCTTCATAAATGGAAAGCGGGGCGGGTATGTAGCAGGTATCCATGAGTCCCGCTACGGCTTCGCGGTTGATGACCGGACTCCAATCGCCGTGCAGGGTCAAAGGTTTGAGTTCCGAGCCGAAGATCAGCAGCTTGTAGTTCTTGCCCCAATAGAGCGGTTTCACTCCCATTCTGTCCCGGACCAGAGTGAGTCGCCGTTCCTGATTATCCCAGAAAGCAAAAGCGAACATGCCGGTAAGGCGCTTTACGGTTTCTTCCACTCCAAGCGCCGCACAGCCGTGGAGCAGTGTTTCCGTGTCCGAATACCCCCGGAAAACAATACCTTTTGTCTCCAGTTCAGCCCTCAGGGCGGCGTGGTTGTATACCTCGCCGTTGTAGCAGATGACGTACCGGCCGTCCGCCGTAGTCATGGGCTGCCGTCCGGCGGGAGAAAGGTCGATGATGGAGAGCCGCCTGTGACCCAAAGCAAGACCTGCGCCGGGGTTCAACCAAACCCCGCCGCTGTCCGGCCCCCGCAGGAACATGCTGTTGGTCATGGGCGTGATGCGGGCAAGCATGGCATCACGGGTTTCTTCACACCGAAAATCCCAGTACCCGGTTATTCCGCACATGCAGTATTCCTTTCGGCAAGTTGCCGCGCATAGGCGGCCAGAACATTGTCGGCAAACCTTTCTATCGTGTGGTTACAGGCCACATAGCGCTTGCCGTTTTCTCCCATACGCCGAGACAATGCAGCGTCATTCAGCAGAGCGTACAGGTGCTCGGCCATGCCTTCATAATCGCCGCTTTCAACGAGAAAGCCTGTTTCGCCGTCCTTGACCAGTTCCGGTACGCCGCCCACGCGCGGCGCGACCACCGGAAGACCGGCTGCCATGGCCTCAAGCAACACATTAGGGGAACTTTCCATGCGCGAGGTCAGCAACAGAGCGTCCGCCGCAGCCATCAGGGCAGGAACGTCATGCCGCGCGCCCAGAAAACGAATGTTCTTTCGCAGCCGCAGAGATTCTGTCAGTTGTTCGACTTCCGCCTGCATGGGGCCGATACCCGCATGCAGCAAACACACTGTTGGCAGGCGGCGGCGCAGGGCATCCAACGCCAGGAGCATGAGAAAAGGGCATTTTTCCTCACTTAATCGTAAAACTGCCAAAACTACGGGCGTATGCTCACTCAGTCCGAATTCTGAGCGCAGTTTTTTCCGGCATTCCGGCAAGGTTTGACTATCCTCCTCCAATTCCACTGCATTCGGAATCACTTCCGGTTCAGCAGGCAGAGCCAGCCAGTTGTGGTAGTCCTCGGCCGCCAAGCGGGAATTGGCCTCCAAGACCACTTGCGGATAGCGGAGGATGTTCATATAGCAGCCTTTCCACCAAGGTTCGCACCATGAGAAATGTTCCGGGTTGATCGATCTCGCGGACACGCGTATGGCCGGAACTCCAGTGAGCAGCCCTGCATAGGCGCCGATCACGTTGGATGCATCCAGATAGCAATGAAGAACATCGGGCGGCTCCAAAGCAAGATGAGCGCACAGTGCCAGAAGGTCCGGCCGGACATGCCGCGGCAGCAGAGAGAGTATCTCCTTCTGATGCGGCAAGGTTGCGGCAGGCAAAAGCACGTGGAGATTCTGCGTGTTCAAAGCATGACAGGGTATGCCGCGCTCGCGGAGCCAGTTGACCCTGTGTCCGTGGATATCAAAATCTGCTTGGGCCAGCAGGCGTACGGCGCAGCCTCTTTTTTTCAATTCAGCGGTCAGCAGACAAATTTGCCGCTCCGCTCCCCCCGGTCCAAAGGAGCCGATAAATAAGGTTACACTGGGTTTATTCTTTAGAGCGCTTTCAGATAAGGAGCGAGTTTTCAGCAAACCCGGCCTAATGCCCGTGCGTTCGTCCGGCTGCTTGAATCGCAAAAGACGCGTGCTGATCTGCAAGCGCGTAAAATGGGCGAATTGTCGCCAGGGCCGCATTGTATACGGGCTTGGCAAGGAGGCTTCCGGGCATTCTCCCGATGGCCCGCGCGCCTTTTCCAGACCTGTCCGATAGGCCGCAAGTTCGCGATTCATCAGTGCCTTATAGGAGAAGCCCTGTATGCGTTCTTTTCCGGCTGTTCCCATTTTCTCGCGCAACGCCGGATCGCGCAGTAGGAGGACCGCTTTTTCGGTCAGTCCCTTCACGTCTCCCACATCCTGCAGGAAACCTGTCACTCCCTCTTGTACCAGTTCTTCAGTCCCTCCGGCTCTGGTCGCAATCACGGGCAGGCCGGCCGACATGGCCTCCATGACGCTGTTCGGCAAACCTTCCTCGGCTGAACACTGAATGAAAACATCAGATACGGCCAAGAGCCTGGGAATATCCCGGCGCAGGCCGAGAAACCGTATGCGCATGGTCGGCAGGCTCCGGAAGCTGTCCCGGAGCAGAGACATGGCCGGCAGGAGCGGTCCCTGCCCTGCGTGCAGACACCAGACATCCGGCATAAGAGCAATAATTTTTTGAAAGGAACGCACGAGATCCAGGGGGCGTTTTTCCGGAGATGCTCGGCATACGGCCAGGACCAGAGGCGCATGAGCAGGAATGCCCAGTTCTGCCCGCATTTTTTTGCGTTTTTCATCCGTGAGAGGGATGGACTGCTCCGGATCAATGCCGTTGGAGCAGACTTCAATGGCGGACTCCGGCAGGCCGAGCCAATGGGCGTAGGAACGCGCCCCGGCCAGAGAATTGCTTTCCAGGGAAATGCGGGCCTGCCGGGTGAGCCAGGCATACTGTGCGTCCATCCAGGATTTGTAGAAACTGAAATGCGAAGGATTAAGATTGCGCAGGGAAAGCCGTATGTGCGGCGTTCCGGCCAGCAGGCCGGCCCAGCCTGCTATTACGTTGTTGTCGTCCAGAAAGGCGTGGACAATATCCGCAGGCTCGCGCAGGAGTTCTGCCGCAAGCGCTGCCGCGGCCCTGCGCAGAGTCAGGGGAAGCCCGTAGAGCAGGGAAGGATCGGTGCCGTGCCGAGCCAGAACGGAAACGTTTTTCGTACCGGTCCCGCAGGCCAAGGCACGGCAGTCCACGCCGGCTTCCCGTAACTGCGGAGCGTAATGGGCGTCCGGACCGGCCAGACTGAGCAGCCGCACTCTGACTCTATGCCCGGACTGATGCAGGCGGAGAGCCAGATTGGTCAATTGCCGCTCCGCGCCTCCGGCGCCCAGAGTGGAGCAGAAGAAAAGCGCAGAGAGTTTTTCGCGCTGCTTTTGAGGCAAGGGGAAACGCACGGGAGGAAAATATTCCGATTTGGGCCAAGCGTCCGTGAGTTCGCGCAAGATCTCCGGCTCGTAAAAATACGGGGCCTGATTGTAGCGCGTAGCCCAATATATGCGGCGCGTCTTTTTATAGACCCTGTTGAGGAGTGAGAAAAAAAGTATTCGGTCCGGCAGCCTCAGGAAGATCGCCGAGGCTTTGGCCGGTCCGATAAAATAGCCGAGAGTTTTCAGATTGTTGTCGCCCTGAGTCGCGACGATGGTCCGCAGGTATGAAGTCTCCAGACTCATAGGGTTCCTTCACGGGCGCGAAAAAAAGACCGGAGGCGATCGAGACGGCGCAGGGCATAGCCGAGAACTTTAGCCGCGCAGGCATGTTCTTTAAGCGTGTCGAGATTATGCTTACCCAAGGCTTGCTCCGTTTCCGTCAGAAGCGCTGTTTGCCGCTCAAGCGCAATTACTTTCTGTCTCTCCGCAGCCAGACATTGATGCAGCGTTTGCGGCGCATTCATATAACAATCCGGAAGTTGAAACTCACCGAATCCAGCCGCGAAGCCGAGACGGATGGAAAAGTTGACGGCAAAGGCGCGGCAACAGGCCAATCCGGCGCAGCGAAGCATAGCGGTCAGACTTTCGTGATTGAAACTGCGCTGGTGCTGCCATTTGTGGAACAGGCCGGCGCATTCCGGGCACAGGCAGAGATCCGCATTCAAGTCCTCTTCCAGGGGAACCGTACCTATAACCTTGCCCTCCGGGGCACAGAAGCGAACCATAAGCGCCATATCCGACGTCAAATTATCATCCAGAAAATGTTCCAGAACCTCAAAAGCGCAGACGACATCGAATTGCTCCAGGCGCGCGGCATCAAAAAAGCCCAACCAGTTCTTATGGAGAGCAAATTCCTTGGCACGGATTTGTCCGCTCCTGCCTTCAGATGGTTCATACACGCCTACTTTGAATCCGGCCCGCAACAGTCCTTGCGCCAACTCGCCCCCGCCCCCTCCGAAATCAAGAATACGCGCGCCGGGAGCGGCAAAGGCAGCCACAAGACCGACAAGCTGAGCGCAAACCATGCGGCTGAAGGACATTTGGTCCAGCGGCGTTTCCGCGAGCATGGACCAGAAAGCAGTGACCGTTTCCGGCGTCCAGATGAAATTATGCGGAACCGTTCTCTTAGGAGTCGTTCACCAATTATCTTAACATTTACGCGGTCGGATCCCATAATTCCATTCCGGATGGAAGTCAGCCTTGAGCATTCTGAGTTTCCGGAGTTCGGCATCAGAAATCTTTGTGCCGTATGCATACTCCTTGTCGCTTTTAGACGCCTCTATCTTCAGTCCTGTTTTCGTGCTTGTCCCTGCGATAAGGCTGACAATCACTTCAAGGGATGTCAAAGGCCGCCCACGCCAATTCATTGAAATCATAGAAAACATCCTGTGTTCTATCTTGTTCCACTTGCTGGTTCCGGGTGGAAAATGACAAACACAGACATTCAGTCCTGCTTCGTCTGCAAACTTTTGTAGTTCTATCTTCCA
>JAITEY010000239.1 GCA_031281815.1 Desulfovibrio sp.
TCCTCATAAAATTCGTAATAATGATTATAAGTTATTCGAGAATATACCTGTTGAAATTTTATGGCGAGACAGCATCGGTAAGTCATTGGAAGAAAATGAAGTTAATTTGGCAGGCGAGACAGGATTAAAATTACTTGATGATTTTTTATGTAAGCAACGTTTACAAGAATTTAGAGATGTAAATATTTTTAATTTGCGGCAAAGCGGTGATTATATTGCGGGTGCTGTAGTTGATATGCTTCAATGATTTATCCTGGGATGGCGTATTCTACACAATTCAACGGGGTGAGCATGCTGAAAGCTGTGTTTGCGTATCTTGAAGACCGGGCTTTGCTTCCGAATAGTTCCGGTAAAGCGGCAGCCCCCGGTGCTGCCGATGCCGGGGAGTGGGAGGCATTTGCGGAATGCCTGCGGAGCAGAGAGCGGATTTCCTGTTGGTGGCGGGACGACGATGTCGGCGGCGACGGATGGAACATACTGCGTCGCAAGGTGCATGAGCGCCGCCTTGAAAACATGCTTGCCCTGCTCGACCGCCACGCTGTCCCGGCGGTCTTCGCCGTTGTTCCGTACAAGTTGCGGTTGTACGGCTCAGGGCAAATTGCGCTGCTCAAAAAATACGGCGCGTATGTTGCTGTGCACGGCATATGCCATAGGAACAATGCCGGGCCGGGCCGCAAAGCGAGTGAATTCCCTTCCGGCTGTGACGTGGAGACGGCTTTAAGCGCAATCCTGAAGCATAAAAGGGAACTTGAAGAAATTTTCGGCGACATGTTGCTGCCTGTTTTTGTCCCGCCGTGGAACACCATGTGCGGAAAACTTGAGGAGCGATTGCTCGCCTCAGGATTCACGATGATTTCGAAAAGCAACGGACCGTCAGGAAAGCATGTCGACGGCAATGTCGACGTAGATTTCATAGACTGGGGGAAGCGTGATTTGCGGGATGAGCGGGCCGTTCTGGCGGATATCATCGCGCTTCTGCGCAATGAGGACATCCGTATTATCGGTCTGATGAATTATCACAAGGTTGTGTCGCGGCGCGGACTGGTATTTTTCGACAACTTGTTGAGGACATTGGCGCGACATCATGACAATGTCGCGTGGATTGTGCCGTAGATTTCGGCATATTCTCTGTCAACGCAGGGCGGCCAGACGCGGCAGCAGGGCGCTCAGCAGGGCGCTCAGGTCCGCGCCGGCGGTTTCCGCGACGGCGATGATATCTTCTACGGCGACAGGAGCCGTGCAGTCGGGCAAATTGAGGTTGGTCAGGCAGGAAATCCCCAGCACCCGCAACCCCGCATGCACGGCGGCAATGACTTCAATCACCGTGGACATGCCTACGGCATCCCCGCCCATCATGCGGTAACAGCGCGTCTCCGCCCTTGTTTCCAACTGCGGCCCGGCAACGCCCACATACACGCCCTTCTCAAGGCGCAACGCCAGGCGCAGGGCCGTGTCCTCGGCCAGACGCATGTATTCCGGGTCATAGGCTCGGCTCATATCGGGAAAACGCGGGCCGCCGCCGTCGTCGGGGCCGGTCAGCGGACTCGCCCCCGTGCAGTTGATGTGGTCGTCAATGAGCATCAATGTCCCGCTCTCGAACCGCGGATTCAACGCGCCCGCCGCGTTGGCGACAATCAGGCTCCCCGCCCCGCACAACGCGGTGACGCGCACGCCCGCCGCGACCTCGGCGGGGCTGCGGCCTTCATACAGATGACAGCGCCCCTGCTGCACCAGAACAGGCACGCCGGACATCCGGCCCGCCACAAAACGCCCCTGATGCGACGGCGCGCCGGAAACAGGAAAATCCGGCAACTCGCCGTAAGGAATATACAGACGGTCGTCGACAGCCTCGACGACTCCGCCAAGTCCCGTTCCCAAAATCAGGCCGAAAGCGGGCCTGAAACCGCAGGGCAGCTTGCTTTGCAGGACGCGGGCGCAGTTCTGGACTTTTTCGGCGTTTTGCATAATTGTCTATCCCTTCCGGCGCCGTCCGCCGGGCAATGTCAACACGGATTATCCATTGAGCGGCAAAGAGCACAAAATTCTCATAGCCAACAGGGGCGAAATAGCCGTGCGCATCATCCGGGCCTGCCGGAAACTCGGCCTGGATTTCGTCTGCGTGTATACAGCCCCGGATGCGGAGTCCGGCCACGCGCGCGCTGCCGCCGAAGCCGGGCCGGAAAAGCGCCTGTACCGCGTGTCCTCCTACCACGACGCCAACGAACTGCTGGCCGTGGCGGACGCCGCCGGGGCGACCGCCGTACACCCCGGCTACGGTTTTTTCGCCGAGGACTACCGCTTTGCCCGCCGCGTCAAACAACGCGGACGCAGCCTGGACTTCATCGGTCCCTCATGGGAAGTCATCCGCGCCCTGGGCGACAAAATCAACACCAAACGCCTGGCCCGCAGCCTGGGTGTGCCCACCGTCCCAGGCTCGGACAAACCCATTTACGACGAGATGGAAGCCGAAAAATTCGCGCGCACCATCTACGAATTCCAACTGCAACAGGGCATAGAGCATCCCGTGGTACTGGTCAAGGCC
>JAITEY010000280.1 GCA_031281815.1 Desulfovibrio sp.
CGCCTTCGGGCGTTATTCCGGCGGTCCGCAAGCCTCCTGGGAAATAAGTTTTTGGAACGCCCTGCCGGCCTATGAGGCGGCCGGGGCCGAGGCCGAAGCGGCAGCGGCGGATTTCGCCGCCGCGCGTCTGCTCATGCAGTCCGATCTGGCGTTGTGTTATGTGCAGTTGCGCACCCTGGACAGTCGCCGGGAACTCTACGAATCGACCATTGAGGCGTACAAGCGGGCTGTGGCCCTGACCGACAGCCAATACCGGGGCGGCATGGTCACCCGGATGGACCTTGAGCAGGCCCGCGCCCAACTGGCGGACGCGCAGGCGCAGCTGGCGGCCCTGGAACGGGAACGGTCGGAACTGGAACACGGCATTGCCGTTTTATGCGGGCAAAGCCCGTCGTCCTTCGACCTGCCGCGCGCCCCCCTGACGGACCGCATTCCGGTGCTGCCGCGGGAACTGCCTTCGGCCCTGCTGCGTCGCAGGCCGGATATTACAGCGGCGGAACGGCGTGTTGCCGCCGCCAATGAAAGGATAGGCGTGGCCAGGGGCGCGTGGTTCCCCGCCTTTACCCTGAGCGCCGACCTGCTGTGGCAGGCTGCGGAATGGCAGGCGGCCGCCCTGTATACCTGGACGCTCGGACCGGGCGGGGCGCTGAACCTGTTTCAGGGCGGGCGCAGCCTCGCCGAAAACGAGGCCGCGGCGGCAGCCTACGATGCCGAGGCGGCGCAGTACCGCGCGACGGTGCTGCAGGCGATTAAGGAGGCGGAGGACGCCCTCTCCGCGTTGCGTTATTCAGAGCGCGAAGCCGGAGCCCGCGCGGAGGCGGCGCGCGCGGCGCGCGCCGCCTTGGGTATTGCCCTGTCCCAGTACCGGGGAGGCATGACCACCTATTTGCAGGTGGTCAGCGTCCAGACCACGGCGCTTTCCAATGAAAGCAGCGTCATAGAAGTGCGGGGCCGGCGTCTGGCGGCGACAATCAATCTGGTCAAGGCGTTGGGCGGAAGCTTCGATGCCGGAGAAATCCGCGGCCTGCTCCCTTGATCAGCCGTTCTTTCATCGTTTGCAACCGCTCCTTTCAGGAAGATTCCCGATTGACTCCCGGCGAAGCCGGGAATACCATCACCGGAATATGCCCTTTGAGGGGTTTGGCGTCTGATTGCAACAATACGGGGCGACGGCCGACGCGTTTTTTTCGGGGTGCGCATGTTTACCGATCCGCTTGCAACGACCATGGCCATGCAGATGCTGTTTTTTGTCGGTCTGGTCGTCGTCTTTTTTTTCCTGGCCCGCGCTGTATCGGCGCAAGGTGAAGAAACGCGCGAAGCGCTGCGCAAGCAGCAGATGTACCTTGCCGATTTGGAACGCCAGCTTATGGACATGAGTTTTCTGTTGCGGCGCGGGCAGGGGGGCGAAGAGGCCGTTCCCGCCGCGGAGCCCGGCCGGGCGCGCGATGCGCTTTCGCCGGCCGGGCAAAAGGGCGGGTTGCCGCCCCTGCCGCCGCGCAAACCCGGCGCTGCGGCGTCCGACGACCTCCTGCTGCCGCCCCCGCCCATGAAGCGGGCGCCGACGGACGACTACGATCCGGAAAAAGACCCTTTCCTGTTTGACGACGGCTTCGGGCCGCCCTCCGGCCGGGACGCCTACGGCAGAAGACCCGCGGGCGACGGGCTGCGTCTTCCGTCCGCGCGGCGGGACGGCAGACGGTGAGCGGGAAGCGGGCGCTCGGCGCTCTGGCCCTTGTGGTGAAAAAGGGCAACCGTCGCGCCGAGGCGGCCTGCGCGGATATTGCGGACCTGCTGGCCCGCCGGGGCGTTCCGTTCAGCACGGCTTTTCACCCCGACGACGACCCGGCCGACTGTCTTCCGCCCGACGCCGGACTCATACTGGTGCTCGGCGGCGACGGAACCTTCATTGCCGTTGCCCGCAGGTGTCTGGACCGGGGCGTACCTGTGGGCGGAGTCAATTTCGGCCGCGTCGGTTTTTTGAACGAACTGACCCCGGAAAACTGTGTCGATGTGCTTGCAAGGACCCTGGACAGCGGTCCGGCAACGGAAAAACACATGACTCTGCGCTATACGCTGTCGCGCGGCAACGGCGAACAGCTTCGGGGCGAGGCGGTGAACGACGTGGTGTTGACGCGCGGTCGGGTGGCGCGCCTGTGCAGCCTGCGTCTTTCCGTAAACGGCAGGTCGTTTGTCGGCCTGCGTTCGGACGGTCTGATTTTCTCCACTCCCATCGGCTCTTCAGGGTATTGCGGCTCGGCCGGCGGGCCGCTGATGGCGCCGGATATCAACGCCTATGCGGTCACGGCCATCTGCCCTTACCTGAACAGCTTTCACCCCTTGATGCTCTGCCCGGAAACGCGGTTTTCCGTCCTTGTCGAGGAACCTTCCCCGGATATCTATCTTACGGTGGACGGGCAGGAAAGCCGGCACGTTGCCGGGGGCGATGTCCTGGAAGTGTGCGGTTTGCGGGAACGCCTGATCACGGCTGATTTCGGGGCGGCGGGCTATTTTGAGCGCCTGCTGCAGCGGGGCTTCGCCGCTCCGGGCGAGATCTGAAAATGATGCGGATTTTCACGACAACCGCGTTTCAATGCCCGGTGATGCCGTACTTGCGCAGTTTGTACTGCAGAAGGCTTTTGGATACGCCCAGGCGCTCGGCGGCCTTGACCTGCACAAAATCCGCCCTGGCCAAAGCCCGCCGGATCAACGCCGCTTCCAGCCTGTCCAGCGTTTCCGCCAGGTTCAGCTCCGCCGGCAGCAAATCAAGCGCGTTTTTCAAATGGGCCTCTTCATCCTTGACCTCGGGAGGCAGGTCGTCCACCGTGACGGTGTCGCCGCTTGCCATAATCATGCAGCGCTCCACCACGTTTTCCAACTGCCGGATGTTGCCCGGCCATTCGTAGCCGGAAAGGAGCTCAAGCGCCTCCGGACTGAAGGTCTTGCGGGACAGGTTGTTGTCCGCCGTCGCTTTTTCCGTGAAATGGGCCAAAAGCAACGGGATGTCCTCACGCCGCTCGCGCAGGGGCGGCAGCACCATCTGCACCACGTTCAGCCTGTAATACAGGTCTTCGCGAAACCTGTCGGCCTCCACTTCACGTTGCAGGTCTTTGTTGGTGGCCGCGACTACCCGTATGTCCACCTCAATTTCCTCGGAGCCGCCGACACGCTCGAATTTACGCTCCTGCAGCACGCGCAGGAGCTTCACCTGGAGTTCGGGCGGCAGCTCGCCGATTTCATCCAGAAAGAGGGTGCCGCCGTGCGCCAGTTCAAAACGCCCGCGGTGCAACGCCACGGCGCCTGTAAACGAGCCTTTTTCGTGCCCGAAAAGTTCGCTTTCCAACACGCCGGGATTGAGGGCCGCGCAGTTGACGCTGATAAAAGGACCGTCCTTGCGCGGAGACGCAAAATGCACGGCCCTGGCTACAAGTTCCTTGCCCGTGCCTGATTCTCCGCTGATAAGAATGGTGCTCTTGGCGGGCGCGGCCCTGTCCACCACAGCCAGCACATTGCGTATCCCCTTGCTCTTGCCGATTATCCGGTGCCGCCCGTACTGCTCTTCCAGGTTCTCATGCAGCAGGCGGTAACGCCTGTGCACCCCCGCCAGCTCGGCGGCGTTCTGCACCGAAAGCAGCAACTCGTCGTTGGCGAACGGCTTGGCGATATAGTCGAACGCCCCCATTTTCATAAGGTCCACCGCGCTTTCAATGGTGCCGAACGCGGTCATCACCAGCACGGGAACATGCGGGTAATCCCGCTTGACATGCGCCAGCACGTCCTTGCCCGACAGCTTGGGCATCTTCATGTCCGTGATGACGACATCCACTTCGGACTCGTCCAAAAAAGCCAGGGCGCTTTCCGGGTCGCTCAGGGCCGTTACCGAATAGCCCGCGTCCAACAGCAGGCTTTCCAGAACCAGCAGGTAGTTCTTTTCATCGTCGATGAGCAGAATTTCGATTTGTTCCGTGGACATCGGCGCTTCTCATCCTTGGGAATCCGGCGCGGCCGCGCCGGGCAGCGTCACGCGCACCACGGCTCCGCCTTCCGGAGCATTGTACAGTTCCAGTCTGCCGCCGTGGCTGCCGATAATGTTGGCGACTATGGGCAGGCCGAGGCCGGTGCCGCCGTCCTTGGTCGTAAAAAAAGGATCCAGTACTTTGTCCATGTATTCCTGCGGAAAACCGGGGCCCGAATCCCGAAAGGTCAGCAGCACGCCGGGGACGGCATTGCCCGCGCCGGGCGTCCGGCGTATGTCTATGCTCAGAACGCCGCCGCTTTGCATGGCCTGCAGGGCGTTGCTCATGATATTGTAAAAGGCTCGGTACAGGAGGTCCTTGTCGCCCGGCACAAAGGCGCCGTCGTCGTCTCCCGAACGCAGCACGGCGACTTCCCGCGCGTTGATCTCCGGCGTCAAAAAGGTCAGCGCCTGGGCAATCACCTGTTCGACGCCCACGCTGTCCCGCACCGGCTGCCTGGGCCGCGCGTAATCAAGAAAATCGCTCACCGTGCGCGTCAGCCGCCGCGCCTCGTCGTAAACGGCCTGCAGAATCCTGGTCGAGCCGTTCTTTTCTCCCCCGGCGCGGTTGAGCAGAAACTCGGCGCTGGAGGAAATAATACCCAGAGGGTTGCGTATTTCGTGCGCAATGCCCGCCACGACACGTCCCATTCCGGCCAGCTTTTCATGCTGGTGCAGTTCGTTCAACAGCCGTTGCTCTTCCGCCGTGCGCAAGGCTATGGCCCGCTCCGCGCGGCGCACGAGAAGAAGCAGCAAAGCCATGAGCATACCCGACCCGAGCAGCGTCACCGCCAGCACGAGCTGCTGAAAACGCACGGAACTCTCCATGTCCTGCGTGATGTCCTGCGAAAATTCCAACACCCCCATGTTCGCGCCGAAATCGCCGAGCCGGCTGAGCCGTTCGGCCGCCCCCATCGGCGCCGACGGATTCAGACGCTCGGCTACGCGCAACAGCTCGCTCAACTCGGAAGGACCGAGCCGCTCGGGCGCGCGCATGCGGTATGTGGTGCGCATGCGGTACGTGTCCGGCGGCAGCGAAAACCTGAAAAAAGCCGAATGATAGGGCAACGCGGCGTCAATGTCGAAAACAGGCCCTTCGGCCTTGACCGCAAGGTCCACA
>JAITEY010000092.1 GCA_031281815.1 Desulfovibrio sp.
TTTCCCGCGCATTTCGCCGACATCGTCGGCGCCGCGCAGGGAAGCCAGCCCCTGCACCGTGGCCCGCAGCACGTTGTGCGGGTTGTTGGTGCCTATGGCCTTGGACAGCACGTCGGAAATGCCGACGGCCTCCATCACGGCGCGCACCGCACCGCCCGCGATAATGCCCGTACCGCGCGACGCGGGTTTGAGCATCACCCGGCCGGCGCCGTAGGTGCCGAGCACTTCATAGGGCAGGGTGCCTTCGACAAGGGGCACCCGGATCATGGATTTTCTGGCGCGTTCCGTGGCCTTGCGCAGCGCTTCCGGCACTTCCTGGGCCTTGCCGAGCCCGAAGCCGACGGAACCTCTGCCGTCGCCGACCACCACCAGGGCGGAGAAGGAAAACCTGCGGCCGCCCTTGACCACTTTCGCAACGCGGTTGAGAGAAACAACCTTCTCAACCACTCCGACATCGTTCTGTTCCATGTGCTGCCTTACCGGATTAAAATTCGAGGCCCGCCGCGCGCGCGCCGTCGGCCACGGCCTTGATGCGCCCGTGGTACAGATAGCCGTTGCGGTCGAAGACGACGCGTGCAATGTTCTTTTCCCCGGCCAGCCGGGCAATCTCCCTGCCTACCAGTTCTCCGCCGGCCTTTGTGCAGCGGGCGTCCTCAACGCCGCTCCGGCGCAGGGTCAGTGTGGACGCCGCGACCAGCGTTCGGCCCGGCCCGTCGTCCACAAGCTGGGCGTAGATATGCAGATTGGAGCGGAAAACGACAAGGCGCGGACGTTCGGCCGTTCCGGAAATCTTTTTGCGGATACGCACCTTGCGCTTCCTGCGCGCCGTTTCTTTGGAAACAACAGCCATTGCTTACCTGCCTATTTCTTGCTGCCGGACTTTCCGACCTTGCGGCGGACCACTTCGTTCTCGTAACGAATGCCCTTGCCTTTGTAAGGTTCAGGCTTGCGCAGGCGCCGGATGCGCGCCGCAAGTTCGCCGACCTGTTCCTTGCTGATGCCGGAAAGCGTAAGTTTCTGCCCTTCGGCCTTGGCCTCGATGCCCTGGGGCAAATCAACCGGCACAGGATGGGAAAAGCCGAGGGCCAGTTCCACCGTCCGGCCCTTGACGGCGACCCTGTAGCCCACGCCGATGACTTCCAGGGTTTTGGAAAACCCTTTGTCCACGCCTTCGACGCAGTTCGCAAGCAGGGTGCGGCGCAGGCCGTGCCGGGCGCGCGCGGTGCGCGAATCGTCCTTGCGCGTGATCAGCACGTCGCCGTCCCGGAACTCATAGTTGAGGTATTCATCCATCGGGGTTTCCAGGCTGCCTTTCGGACCGTTGACCCGGATGACGCCGTCCTGCGGCGTCGCTTCGACGCCTTTGGGCAGGAGAACGGGGAGTTTTCCTATTCTGGACATGTTCGCATCCCTACCATATTTCACACAAAAGTTCGCCCCCGACGCGCCGTTCGGTCGCGCTCGCTCCGTCGAGCACGCCCTGCGACGTGGAAACGATGCAGATGCCGAGGCCGTTCTGCACGCGGGGAATCTTGGAAGAACCGACGTAAACGCGCCGACCCGGCTTGCTTATCCGTTTGAGGCCGCGGATGGCGGGTTTGCCGCCGTAATGCTTGAGGGCTATGACGATGTTGCCGTCTTGCTCACGGACTTCGTCGACGTAACCTTCCTGCTTCAGGATGCCGGCAAGGGCCCTTTTCATCTTCGAGCTCGGCACACTCACTTCCTTGTGCAGGGCCAAGTGCGCGTTGCGGATACGCGTCAGCATATCGGCAATGGGATCGGTCAACATGCAACACTCCTTGAAAATATCCGCTTACCAGCTTGATTTGCGCACGCCGGGAAGCTCGCCGCGCAACGACATATTTCTGAAACAAATGCGGCAGAGCCCGAATTTGCGCATAAACGCGCGCGGACGACCGCAAATCGGGCACCTGTTGTAGCCGCGGGAACTGAACTTCGGCCTGCGCGCGGCTTTCACTTCAAGGGAAGTACGTGACAAGGCATGTTCTCCTTATACGTTGTTCAAAGCACAACCGCGTCCATGCGGTTTCTGCCCGGCGTCTGCGGCGCGACGTCCCGTCGCGCTCTCCGAATGCCGAACGCGGTTCATTTTCTGAAAGGCATCCCCAGTTGTTCCAGAAGCTGCTTGCCTTCCTTGTCGGAAGCCGCCGTGGTGACGATGGTGATGTTCATCCCCTTGGGATTGTCCACGCGGTCCACCTCCAGCTCCGGAAAAATGGTGTGTTCCTTGATGCCCAGCGTAAAGTTGCCGCGGCCGTCAAAGCCTCTGTCCGGAATGCCGCGGAAGTCGCGCACCCTGGGCAGGGCGAAATTGAGCAGTTTGTCGAGAAAATCCCACATCTTGGGCCCGCGCAGCGTGACGCGGCACCCGATGGGCATGCCTTCGCGCAGCTTGAAGGCGGCTATGGATTTGCGGGCGCGGGTGACGATGGCTTTCTGCCCGGCTATGGCGGTGAGCTCCGCCACCGCTTCTTCCATCAGCTTGTTGTTCTGCGAGGCGGCGCCCAGGCCTATGTTCAGGGCGACTTTCTCTATACCGGGGATCTGCATGACGCTCTTGTAGCCGAATTCTTTCTGCAGTCCCGGCGCTATCTTCTCGCGGTATTCTTTTTCAAGGCGCGTCATTTCTTCTTACCACCTTGAGCCAGTATTTCGTTGCATTTTTTGCAGAAACGCACACGTTTGCGTTCGCTTTCGCCGTCCTTCGTCTCCTCCAGGTAGCGGTAGCCAACGCGCGTTGCGCTGTGGCAGACCGGGCACCGGAGCATGACATTGGACACATGCAGGGGCATTTCCTTCTCAATGCGGCCGCCGGGTTGCTGTAACTGGGGATTCGGCTTGATGTGGCGCACCGCAATATTCACCTTTTCCACCAACACGCGGTCTTTTTTGTGCAATACCTTGAGAACCCGGCCGACTTTGCCTTTGTCCTTGCCGGCGACGACCTGCACGACGTCGTCCGTATGGATGCGGAATTGTTTCATGGCGGCGCTCCTACAACACCTCGGGGGCCAGGGAGACGATTTTCATAAAATTTTTGGCGCGCAGTTCGCGGGCGACGGGTCCGAAAATGCGCGTGCCTATGGGCTCGCCCTGCTTGGTCAGCAAGACGGCGGCGTTGGTGTCGAACTTGATGTAGGAACCGTCCATGCGGCGCAGTTCCTTGGCGGTGCGCACCACCACGGCCTGCATGACTTCCCCTTTCTTCACCTTGCTGTGCGGCATGGCATCCTTGACCGAAACCACGATGATGTCCCCGACCGACGCGTAGCGGCGTTTGGAACCGCCCAGCACCTTGATGCAGGCAACGCTTTTCGCGCCGGAATTGTCGGCGACTTCCAGGGAAGATTCAACCTGTATCATGAACGGGACTCCTTATGCCGGCGCATCGTCACAACCGTATCCGCGCGCTTCCGCGCAGTTACACGGCCTTTTCCAGAACGGAAACGAGGTGCCAGCGCTTGTTGCGGGACAAAGGGCGGTATTCGATGATTTTAACCTTGTCGCCCATGCCGCATACGTTGTCGGGGTCATGCGCCGTGAATTTTTTATGCCGGCGGATGAATTTTTTCAGCAAAGGATGGCGGACCAACGTTTCGACGCGCACGACGATGGTTTTGTCGTTCTTGTTGCTGACCACCGTGCCCACCAGGGAACGGCCCTTTTTGTGTTCAAGATGCGCGTTCATCTTACGACACCGTTTCCTTTTGCCTGATGATCGTCAATATGCGGGCGATGCGCCTGCGCAGCCGGCCGGGCTGCGCGGTATCTTCCAGTTGACTCGTCGCCCTGCGGAAGCGCAGGCGGAAAAGTTCCTTGCGCGCGTCGTCCAGGCGCGTCTGCAGTTCCCCGTCGCTCAATTTTTCAAATTCGCGCACGGCGCGTCCGACGACTTTTCTGCGGGCAAGGTCGAGGCTGAGGTTGCAGCGCGCGGCTTCCCGCGCGACGGAGCGTCCCCGGCCGCGACGGGGGGCGGGACCGCCGGCCTTGCCTTTGGCGCGCCAGGCCTCGCGTTTTTTTATTTTGTGCGGGGCCCTGCTCATGCGAGGTCCTCCCTGGCGACGATGCGCGTCTTGACGGGCAGCTTGTGCGCCGCGCGGGTCAGCGCTTCGCGCGCCAGTTCCAGGGATACGCCCTTCAATTCGTAAAGGATGCGTCCGGGTTTCACGGCCGCGTACCAGCCCGCGGGGGCGCCTTTGCCTTTCCCCATGCGCACTTCCAGCGGCTTGGAGGTGTAGGAACGGTCCGGAAAAACGCGTATCCAGACCTTGCCGCCGCGTCGGATGTGGCGCATCATGGCGATACGCGCGGCCTCTATCTGCTGGCCGGTCAGTTTGCCGTGTTCCAGGGCTTTCAGGCCGACGTCGCCGAAGGCCACGTCCGCCCCGCGCGTGGCCGGGCCCTTGATGCGGCCTTTCTGCAGCTTGCGGAATTTGGTTCTTTTGGGACTAAGCATTGCCGAATACCTCGTGGTCCAGAATTTCTCCCTTGAAGACCCAGACCTTGACCCCGATGATGCCGTAGGTGGTTTTGGCCTCGGCATACCCGTAATCAATGTCCGCCCTCAGCGTCTGCAGGGGCACGCGCCCGTCGCGGTACCACTCGCTGCGGGCGATTTCCGCGCCGGCCAGCCGGCCGGCGCAGCCGATTTTGATGCCTTCGGCCCCGAATTTCCGGGCCATGGAAACCGTGCGCTTCATGGCGCGGCGGAAGGCCACGCGCCGCTCAAGCTGCTGGGCAACTCCCTCGGCTACAAGCTGGGCCTCTATTTCCGGGCGGCGGATTTCATTCACTTCTATGGTGAAATCGCGTCCGAAGCGTTTGCGCAAATCCGTACGCAGCTTTTCAATTTCCACGCCCTTGCGTCCGATCACGATACCGGGGCGCGCCGTGGAGAGGATGAGCCGCGCCTTGTCGCCGGGCCGTTCTATTTCAATGCGCGCCAGCCCTGAGGCGTACAGCAGCTTTTTCACATACTCGCGTATCTTGTGGTCTTCCAGCACATAGGCCGGATACTCTTTTTTGCTGTACCAGCGGGACTGCCAGTTCTTGTTGTACCCGAGCCTGAAACCGAAGGGATTGACTTTCTGACCCATAATGACGTTCCTAGTACTCGGCAAGAATAACGGTTATATGGCTGGTGCGTTTCTTTATGGACGTCGCCCGCCCTTGCGCGCGGGGCATGAAACGTTTCCAGCTCGGGCCTTCGTTGATGATGATGCGCCTGACCACCAGCGTGTCCGGATCAATGGACGTATCGGCGGCGCTGTTGGCCAGGGCCGAGTACATGACCTTGCGCAGTATGCCCGCGGCTTTTTGCGGCATGAAGCGCAGTATGTCCAGCGCCCTGGACGCATCCATGCCTATCACGTTCGCGGCCGTCAGCCGGGCCTTGCGCGGTGAAAGACGCACGGCTTTCAACGTTGCTCTGACTTCCATACCGTCGACCTACTTTTTGGCGGCCTTGGCCTTCCGGTCGCCGGAATGGCCGTGAAAGACGCGTGTGGCGGAAAATTCCCCGAGTTTGTGGCCGACCATGTTTTCCGTGACGAACACGGGGATGAACTTCCTGCCGTTGTGCACGGCAAAAGTCAGGCCCACCATTTCGGGCAGCACTGTGGAACGGCGCGACCAGGTCTTGATCACGCGGCGGTCGTTGCCCGCATTGGCCGTTTCGACCTTGCGCAGCAGGTGGCCGTCGATGAACGGCCCTTTTTTCAACGATCTCGGCATCTCGGCACTCCAGACTTACTTCCGGCGATTGATGATGAGCTTGGACGAGGACTTTTTGCGGTCGCGGGTTTTGTACCCCTTGGTAGGCACGCCCCAGGGGCTGACCGGATGCCGGCCGCCCGAGCTTCTGCCTTCACCGCCGCCGAGGGGGTGATCCACGGGGTTCATGGCCACGCCGCGGACTTTGGGCCGGCGACCCAGCAGGCGGTTGCGGCCCGCTTTGCCGAGGGAAATATTTTCGTGCTGGATGTTGCCCACCTGTCCTATGGAGGCGTATCCGGCCGAGAGTACTTTGCGCACTTCGCCCGAGGGCATGCGCAGGGTCACGTATTTGCCTTCCCTGGCCACGACCTGGGCGTAGGAGCCGGCGCTGCGGCAGAACACGCCGCCGCGGCCGGGGTGCAGTTCTATGTTGTGGACCAGGGTACCCACGGGGATTTTCACCAGGGGAAGGGCGTTGCCCGGTTTGATGTCCGCGCCCGTACCGGCGATGACGGCATCGCCGACATTCAGGCCGACCGGGGCGATGATGTAGCGCTTTTCCCCGTCCGCATAGCGCAGCAGGGCAATGCGCGCCGAGCGGTTCGGGTCGTATTCGATGCTCGCCACGGTCGCGGTGATGTCCGTCTTGTCGCGCCGGAAGTCTATGATGCGGTACAGGCGCTTGTGCCCGCCCCCGCGCCGGCGGCTGGTGATGCGTCCGTTGTTGTTCCTTCCGGCCTTTTTGCGCAGACCGACGGTCAGCGATTTTTCCGGCCGTGCGGCGCTTATTTCCTCAAAATCGGAAACGGTTTGAAAACGCCTGCCCGGCGAGGTCGGTTTCAGTGTGCGTATGGCCATCTCACACTCCCTCGAAAAACTCTATCTTGTCGCCCGGCGCCAAGGTCACATAGGCCTTTTTGCTGCCGGGGACGCGGCCCTTGCGGCGCGAGCGCCCGCGGGTAAACACGCGGTCCAGGGGTTTTTTCACCACGATGTTCACCGCCTTGACGGTGACCGAAAATGCCTCTTCAACCGCCTTTTTCACCTGGAGTTTGTCGGCGTCGCGATGCACATAGAAGGCAACCTGTCCGGCTTTTTCCTTGAGGTAGGTGCCTTTTTCGGAAATGAGCGGTTTTATGAGAATCTGCGTGTACTCCATGACCGGCTTCCTTATTCCGCGTTTGCCGCGTCGGCGTCGGCGTCGGCGTCGTCGGCGCGGGGCGCGAGACGCGCGGTGACGGGTTCCAGAACGCTTTCCAGCAGCACGAGCCTCCTGTGACGGAGCACTTCGTAGGCGTTGAGCCGCTCGGGGGGCAGTACGGTGACGCCGGGCACGTTGCGCGCGGAGAGCACCAGGTCGCGGGCCTCGGCCGGGGCGACCAGCAGGGATTTTTCCAGGTTGAGCGCTTTCTGCACCGCGGTGAAATGTTTGGTCCGGGCCTCGGGCAGAACGATATCCCTGAGCACCGTCAGGCGTTGCGCGGCGAGTCGTGAAGACAGGGCCATGCGCAGGGCCAGACGCCGGACTTTCTTGTTCACCTTGAAGCCGTAGTCGCGCGGCGTGGGGCCGAAGGCGACGGCGCCGCCGGTCCAGACGGGCGAAATGTTGGAGCCGGAGCGGGCGCGCCCGGTGCCTTTCTGCCTCCACGGTTTGTTGCCGCCGCCTTTCATGCGCGCGCGGTTCAGCGTGGAGTGGCAACCCGAGCGGAGGGCGGCGCGGTACGCGCGCACGACCAGATTGAGTATCTCGGGCCTTGCCTGCACCTCAAAGACTTCCGGAGCCAGGGAGACGCTCCCGGCTTCGTTGTTTTCCTGGTCAAAAACCGTTACCTGCGCCATGATGCTGTCCTCTACTGCCTGCGTATCATGACCAGGCCGTTTTTGGGACCGGGCACCGGTCCGCCGACCAGGATCACGTTGTCTTCAGGGCGGACGGCGACGATCTTCACGTTTTTGACCGTCACCTGCCGATTGCCCATGCGGCCGGCCATCTTTTTGCCTTTCCAGACTTTGGAGGGCTCGGTATTGTTGCCGATGCCGCCGGCGTTCCTGTGAACTTTCTCCGCGCCGTGCGACGCGCAGGCGCCGCGGAAATTCCAGCGTTTCATCACGCCCGCCGTGCCTTTGCCTATGCTCCGGCCCGTCACTTTAACCGTGTCGCCGGCGGAGAACATCGTGACGTCCACGTTGTCCCCGGCGTTCAGGCCGGCCGGGCCGTCGAGGCGCATTTCGCGCAGGCTGCGGAAGCAGCCCGCGCCCGCTTTGGAGAAATGGCCCGCCAGGGGTTTGCCGACCAGCTTTTCCCGGATTGCGCCGAAGGCGAGCTGCACGGCGTCGTAGCCGTCCTTTTCCGTATTCTTGACCTGGATGACGGGGCAGGGGCCGGCAGCAATGACCGTCACGGCGACCGCCGAGCCGTCGCTCGCAAAGACGCGGGTCATGCCCAGCTTTTTGCCCAAAATTCCCGTTGCTTCAGCCACGGCGACCTCCCTACAGCTTGATCTCTACGTCGACGCCCGCGGGCAGGGACAGTCTGCCGAGTGCGTCCACGGTTTGCTGCGTGGGTTCAAGGATGTCCACCAGCCTTTTATGTATGCGCATTTCGAACTGTTCGCGCGATTTTTTGTCCACATGCACACTGCGGTTCACCGTATATTTATGGATGCCGGTGGGCAGCGGGATGGGGCCGGCCACGCCGGCGCCGGTATTGCGGGCCGTATCCACGATTTCGCCGACCGCCTTGTCGAGAATGCGGTAGTCGTACGCCTTGAGTTTGATTCTGATCCGGTCGCTGCTGACTGTCGTCATCGCATTACTCCGTCATAAAAGAAAAAACCGGCTCCAAACGACGGTTTTCCTTCAGAATGTCGCCTGCGTTCGCCGGCAGAACCGTTATGCGGTTCACGGTGATTTGCAGGCTTCGCAGGCAGGGCCTGCGCGCGTGTTCGGCTCTGGAGCCGGAGCCGGACGAAGGACGCTGAAAAAAACGGGCAAGCCTGCAAATGTCAACCCCGGTCGGCGAAGGTACGACCGGGAGCACCAAGGCGGAATCCATCCGCCTCCCGCGTTGTCGATTGCGGGCACGTTGCGGCAGGTGCGGCAACGCAACGGCCGTTCGGCAACGCGAAGGGGAGGCTATACACCGTCGCAATTCGGCGGTCAAGGATTTTTCTTCGGTTGCCGCAAAAAAAAATTTACCGGTCAGGGGCCGGCCGCTTTCCGTGCGCCGCAACGGCATCGCGCCTTCGCCGCTTTTCAGCAGCCGACAATATGCGCCGTCCCGCCCCCCGGCAGCGTCTCTGTGGCCCAGGTGAGTTTTTCATCCCAACCTGTGGACTGATTGCGGTCAAAAATCACCAGCCAGCCCTCGGAGGCTCCGCATCCTGCCATATACCTCTCCAACTGTTCGAGCCCTTGTTTGCGGGCCTTGGAAGAGGCAAGTTTCAACTCCAGGGGGTACGCCTTGCCCGCGTAGCGGACGCACACGTCCACCCTGCCCGTTCCCAGGGCGAATTCACGGATGATCTGCGCGCCCCCGTTGGTCACGCGCTGCAAAAAGGCCTGCACAATCAAATGCGGCGCGGCTTCTTTATATTCGTAGCGTTCCGTCCATATTTCCGCGTTTTCCCGCCAGAATTGCTGAAATGCTTTCAGCAGTGCGGACATATCCAGGGTCCGGCCGTCCATCCAGCGGTGCATGAGGGATTCCGGCAGAGCGACCTGCGTTTTGTAGTTGAGGGTGCGCACCATGATATCGCGGTACATGGGATTGGCAGGGCGCAGGGCTCCGGCCGGCGTTCTGACCACAAGGCCGAGGTCCAGACAAAATTTGGTGTCGTCGGCCAAAGGGTCGACTTCCGCCTTGCCGCCGCAGAGCATAGGTTCAACAACATTCCGCACGCGCGGTTCCTTCAGGCGTTCCAGCAGGGAATCCATGTGCGTATCACGACGGAGCATAAGGGCTTCCGCCGCCGCATCCATATGGCCGGCCGTCACGGTTATGCCGTGGTCCCCGGCCAAGTCGTCATCCACCGCTTGACGGGCCAGGGCATTGATCAGCCAAGGCTGGCCTTCCGACCAATAAAAGGCGCGTTCCACAGCGTTTGCCTCAAAAGGCTGTCCCGTAGCTTCCGTGTGCTGCCGATAGAGGGCCGCAATTTGCTCCTTCGTGAAGTTGCTGAGCGTCAGCGCCTTGGTGACGATATTGAAGGGGCTTGCCGACCCCAAAGTATCCCTGTCCGGCCGCACTTGGGCCTTGAAATCCCGGATGTCGCGCATGCCGATGAGAGAAACGGACCAAGGGAAAGGGGCGCGGGCGCGGTTCACATAGCCGTCGCGCAGTTGGCGCAGGAAGCTGATAAGCACTTGCCCGGAGAGGCAATCCGCCTCATCGAAAAAAAGAATAAGAGGTTTGTTCAGGGCCGCGCATAAAAACGACAGAGCCTGGCTTACGGCAATGGAAATTCCGGCGGTCGGCAATGAGCGGCCGTCACGCAACGCCGACTCCGACGACCAGCCCAAGGACTGACTGAGCGCGTTCAATACAGCCGTTATGCCTTCTTCCAGTCTCTCCAGTCCTTGGACAGATTCCAACGAGCAGTACAGGGCGTAAAAATTGCCCTCGGCGTTGATTGCGTCGGTCAGGCTTTGCAACAAGGTTGTTTTGCCGGATTGACGAGGAGCGTGGATGACAAAATAGTGCTTGTTCTCGGCGAGTTTGCGCGCTTCGGGAAGCCGGGCGACGGCGTCCAGCATATAGTGTTCTCCCGGAACGCAGGGGCCTGCTGTATTGAAATGCCTGGGAATCGCATAAGGATCAGACATGCTTGGCCTCCACCTTCCTGAGTTTCTCGTTCTCCGCGCGCAACTCCGCAATCTCGCGCAATACGGCTGTATGCGCGGGCAGTGCCGTATGGAGTTTCCTGCTCAACGATAATCTACTCCGCACCCCGCTTCAGGTCAACGGCACGGTTGCACGGAGGATAGTCTTGCATATAACTATTTAAAATATCAGTATATTTCAAATGTTACAAGCTGTAAGAAAAAACGACAAGTATATTGACAAGTATTCAGAACAGTAGTAAAGCTCTTCCCAAGAAAGCAAGAGGAGGCTACACGTTACCCTATGAGGTAGCGCTATGCCCGATGCCGTTGAAAACCAGCAGGACCAACTCAACCTGGAAATCATCCTGCCCAAGATGACAGATAAGCAGCAGGAATATTTGAGATTTATTGTAAATTTTTTCCAGATGAATCACTATTACCCGTCACGGCGGGAAATCGCGGCGCACATGAGTGTTTCAGTACAGGCAGTCAATCAAAATATCACACTGCTGCAAAAGAAAGGTTATCTTACTGTTGCAACGGGTGGAAGGCGCAATATACGTCTTACAGCCAATGCCGTACAGCGCCTGACTCTGGATGCCGAAAAAAATGATATACACGAAGATAAAAGTACAGAATAGTGACAGTTACAGAAAAGGAGTCAGCAGCCGTGAATCGGAAGGAAGATATACGCGATCTGACAAGTTTTTTTGATAATGTTCTGGAACCTTCGGAGTCCTTTGCGCGACTGTGCGCGGACAGTGACGCAGGTTCGCCTTCCTTCAACACGGCCAAGGGTGGATTTGAGGATTTCGGCATTGTCGCAGGCGCACTGACAACACTGTCAAGAAGACAACTTCACGATTTTGCGGAAAAACTTCAAACACACGTCGGAGAGGTAGAAGTAGCACAGACGTCATGCCATACCATATCCGCGGAAATCGGCAAAATCATAATTAAAGATAAATTAAAATAATTATGACTCCCTTACTGGAGCCACTGTCGTCACATCGCCCATAGATGGCATAAAAACCGCGTGGTGCGGCATAATCGGATTTTACGGCGGTCTGTGGGACGGCATAGTCGATGCGGGCAAAACGCTCTAATATGCCGGCGAACATCGCCTCCAATCAGAGGAGGCGTGCCTATGACCAATAAGAGCTACAGAAAAGCCCTATACGGGATTTCAAAAATTTTTTCGTCTTCTATGCGGCAAAGAATGCGATAATCACCGATACGATAACGCCACAAGCCGGATAAGGTAGGCGCAAACAAGAGCTTTTCCCATACAGCGGGGGTCATCCATGTTAGCGACGCGCTCACGCAGAAACCGAACAATGCGTTTTTGTGCGTCAACTTCCAGCTTGGTTAGTGCTTTATCCGCTGTCGGACTCAACTCAATCTGCCAAGCCAAGGCGACGCTCCACTTCTTCGAGAGGGATTCCCTTTTCTCCACCGGCCTTGAAACGCAAATAAGCGGCTTCGGCCATATATGCGTCTTCCAGGTCTTCCAAATGGGTCAAAATGGCTTCCTTGGCGTAATAGCTCTTGGTTCGGCCGGTAGCCTTTGCCAAGGCATCAAGTCGTTTTTCAATTTCTTCCGGCAATCTAAGTGCGAGCATTGTTTTTCACCTTTTGCTATATATGTATAGCAAAAGTTCTTTGAAGTCAAGTCTGCGCTTGGTCTGAGTCAGGCGATCGAAAGAAAATCCTGATTGGGAAGCTCACTGCCGACTTGAAGCCTGCAGAGAGCGCAAGGCGCTGGACCACAGCTTGGTCAACACAAGGAGTGTGTATGCGGTCAAGCGGCCCGCTGCATTCCCTTTATCCATTGTTTTATTTTCCCCGCCCGGTTGGGCGCAATCCGGCAGAGACACAGCCAGCCCGTCACGCACCAATAATGCGCGGAAAACCATACGCCGATGTACTTGTGGAACAACAGTCGCGCATAACGGCGCAACGAGCCGGGAGCAGCCCGCATTTCCTCAAAGGCCGCAGGCGTGAGCAAAGTATTGTGGCGTTTGTCGGCATGATAAAAATGCGGAGGAAACACCACACCGCTGTCACGGGCGTCCATCAGTTCAAAATTGGCCGTCAGTACGTTTTCCCACAGCGCGAACCAACTATGGCGCGTGGCGCACGGATGAGGCAGGTGTACGGGAAAACCCATGCGCTCCAACCAACGCAACGTGACGGTCTGTTCCGGCACTTCGCGAAAGCGGGTTATCCCGGCCTCGTTGCCGAAAAAAGAAAAATATCCCTTGCCGTCCTGAAGCAGGGATTCGGCGGACGGCAGTTCCGTTCCCCAGAGCAGCCGCATGTCCTCCGTCCTGCCGAAAAGGATTACGTCTGATAAATGGAAGAGATAGGGCACCTTGAGAGGGTCGCGTACAAAAAAATTGGTTATGCGGATTTTTTCTTTGAAAAACGTATAAGGCGATGGGGTTGTCTTCTGCAGCGGAGCAAGGAAGCGTGTGTCTGCCAGGGTATGATCCGTCCGCATTTTCACGACATAAGGCGTGTCACATTGTTCGAGACCATTCTGTGTTGAAAATATTTGTCGCAGGATATTGTTGGGTTTGCCGTTTGTGTCGAGCAAAACATCAAGAACAGCGTAAATAGTTTTACCTTCAAATTCTCGTGGAAATGGCGGTGACGGCGATAAAATCACATTGAAGTTTTCAGCATTAAGCGGTATATTTTTCTTGAATTCATTTAGATTCTTATTCTTATCACAAATTCCTTGTAGTATTACCGTAATTTTTTCTTGCATAATTTAATTTAAATTGTTATACATAATATGTAAATTTTAGCAAAATTTTTTTTAATAGGCATATTATATATAAAATTGTCTTATGTCTATTATGAAAATAAATATATATTTTTCTTATATATATATTTTTTTTATATTTTGTTTTATTAATATAAATATAAGATATATTGCATTTAATAATTGTTCATTATTTAAATATTTATTTTTATAGCTATTAAAGAAGTAATCAAAATTTATATAACCATTAAACGTAAATACGATTCCATTATTAGAATGAATCAGATCGAAATATTTGGGCGTAAATATTTTATGTTGTATGAAATCTAGAAAAACAAAATTATCTATTATAAGATTGTCGGACATTAATATATTTTGTTCATTGAAATCACTCCAATCAGTAAAGCAAATATTAAACAGATTAGAAAAT
>JAITEY010000122.1 GCA_031281815.1 Desulfovibrio sp.
TGGTGCCGAGGGCGGGACTCGAACCCGCACAGGCATAGCCCACTACCCCCTCAAGATAGCGTGTCTACCATTTCCACCACCTCGGCACGGGTGCAATGCCTATATACCCGCGCTCCCCCTTTTGGCAAGCGGATTCTGCCGCGTGCCGCGCCGCTTGTGCCTCGGACCTCCTTGGCCTATGATGCGCGCCGGACGAACGAAGACGATGCGGACGGGCACGGCGGACGGGCACGGAGCCGACCGCCGCAACAACGGCACTGGGAGCGTATGTATGCGTGAGGCATGGGAAGAACGGGGCAAAGAAGTCATAAGCATCGAGATTGAAGCTCTGGAGCAGGCGCGCTCGCGCCTCGGCCCGTCCTTCGCCGCCGCCGTGGAGATGCTCGCCGCCTGTAAAGGCCGCGTCGCCGTCTGCGGCATGGGCAAATCCGGGCTGGTGGGCCGTAAAATCGCCGCCACGCTCTCCTCCGTCGGCAGACCCGCCTACTTCCTCCACCCGGCCGAAGGAGCGCACGGAGACCTCGGCGCAGTGCGCGACGGCGACGTTGTCATAGCCCTGTCCTATTCAGGCACGACAGAAGAACTGCTTGCGCTGCTCCCGGCCCTGCGCGGTCTCGGGGCTTCCGTCATCGCCGTGACCTCAGGCCTGCACTCGCCCCTGGCCGAGGCGGCGGACTTGGTCATCGACGCTTCGGTGCCGCGCGAAGCCTGTCCGCTGAACCTCGCCCCGACCAGCAGCACAACGGCCGCCCTGGCCATCGGCGACGCCCTCGCCGTGTGTCTTATGGAAGCCGGGCATTTTACCCCCGGCGATTTTCACCGCCTGCACCCCGGCGGCGCGCTGGGCAGACGCCTGAGCCTGTCCGTCGGCGACCTCATGCACCGGGAAAAGCTGCCCCTCGCACGGGATGACACCCCGCTCGGCGAAACCCTGACCGCTCTGGACAAAGGCGGCTTCGGCGCGGTACTGCTTACGGACGGGGAAGGCAAACTGCGCGGCATCATGACCGACGGCGACCTGCGACGCATCCTCTGCCGGGGCATCCCCGATCTCGACCGCCCCGCCTCGGCATACATGACCGCCGACCCGCGCAGCGCCGCTGCAACTATGAGCGCGGCCGAACTCATGGACATCATGGAACAGACGAGCATTACCGTTCTGCCCGTGCTCGACGACGCCGAACGCGTCATCGGGCTTGTGCATATGCACGACCTCCTGGGCAAAGGCCGCATCCGCTTTGCCTCCGCAACGCGCGGGGAAGACGCCCCCGGCGCCGAAGGAAGCCTGCCGTGACCGCGCGCATTCCTCTGACCGGGGAAAACGCTCCCCTCGTCGCCCTGCTCGGCCGGCCGAATGTAGGAAAATCCACCCTGTTCAACCGTCTTATCCGCAGCCGGCGCGCCATTACCCACGACCGGCCGGGCATCACCCGCGACCGCATGGAAGGAACCGTTAAACGGAGAGGAGAACGCACCTTTCTGCTCGTGGATACCGGCGGCGTCACCCCGGACGGCGGACGCGCCGTGCGCGACGCGCCTGAAGGGCTGCGCGGTTTTGAAGACGAAGTCCTGGCCCAGGCCGAGGCCGCGGTGCGCGACGCCGAGCTCCTCTGCCTCGTGGCCGATGCCCGCGACGGCCTGACTCCTTCCGATGAACGCCTGGCGTCCTTTCTGCGCCGGACGGGCAAAGACGTCCTGCTCGTGCTCAACAAGGTGGACGGACCGGAAAACGAAGACGCGCTCGCCGCGGAATTTCACAGCCTCGGCCTGCCCTTTGTCTGCTGTTCCGCCGCCCACGGCCATAACGTGCGCGAACTGGAAGACGAACTGCGCAAGCGGCTTTTCCCCGTACACGACCGGCATGCCGCGCCCTCCGCAACCCCCGCAACCCCCGTAAGTTCCGAACCCCTCCCCGGACCGCTCCCGGCAAAGCCTGCCGCCTTCACGCAACCCGTTCACGCCGCCGGGCAACGGGAAGAAACCGACGATGAGGCCGGGGCGGACGCCGCCCCCCTGCGCCTGGCCCTGCTCGGGCGGCCCAACGTGGGCAAATCCTCGCTGGTCAACGCGCTGCTCGGCGAGGCGCGGATGATCGTAAGCGAAAAGGAGGGTACTACGCGGGACAGCGTCGACGTGCGGGCGCGCATCAACGGAACGGACATCGTCTTTGTGGATACGGCCGGCGTGCGGCAACCCGCGCGGGTGACGGATACGGTAGAACGCTTCAGCGTCAATTCCTCCCTGAAAAGCAGCAGCAAGGCCCGGGTGACCCTTCTGGTGCTGGACGCCGCGCAGGGACTGACCCGGCAGGACAAACGCCTCGTCGAACTTCTGAACGAACGCAAAACCCCCTTCATGCTCCTGGCCAACAAGACGGACCTGTTCAAGGGCGACGCGCGCCGGGACAACGAAAAAGAACTTCAGGAAGCCCTTGCCTTTATCCCTCATGTGCCCCTGCTCTTCATTTCAGCCGCAACCGGCCGGAATCTAGACAAAATCGTGCCCCTTGCGCTCGAACTGCGCCGGGAATGCTCTCTGCGCATAGGCACGGGGCTGCTCAACAGGGCCATGGCCCAAGTGCTGGAACGGCACCGCCCCCCCGGCGTCAAAGGCGGCAGAGCCAAATTTTTCTACCTGACCCAGGCGGAAAAAGACCCGCCTACCTTCGTCTTTTTCGTCAACGATGCCGACCTCGTGCGGCCTGCCTATGCCCGCAGCCTCGAAAAAGCGCTGCGCGCCCTTTTCGGCATCAGGCACGCGCCGATGCGCGTGAACTTCCGTTCGTCGCACGCGCGGAAAAGCGGGGGCTGAGGCGCACAGAGGCAACATGAGGATGGGGGGGCGAAAACAAAGGCGGCCCGAGAGCCGGCTGCCGAGATAAAAACGACATGAGAACAGGCTGCGAAGACAAAGGAATAAAGGACGCATCAGGGCTTTGCCCGGAGCAGTCCCCGGAACTCCGCGGGGAAGACGGTCCCCCGCCTGCCCGCGCGCAGGAAGAACGCCGGCGCGGGACACGGGACGACCCCCTCGGACGCATCGTCAACCTGATGCCCTGTTATGTGGTGCTTCTCGACGCCGAACACCGCATCCTCGCCCACAACGCGGCCTTTGAAAAATTTTTCGGGCCGCCGGACGGCAAACCCTGTTACGCGGCGCTGCGCGGGCTGGAAAAGCCCTGCGCTTTCTGCCCCTTTCTGCAGGAGGGGAAAAGCGGCAAACCCGCCACCGTGGAATGGGTACATCCGCAAAGCGGACGGGCCTTCCGCGTCCATGCCGTACCCTTTGTCAGCGACGACGGCACGCCCTGCGTACTCAAAACCGGCTTCAACATCACCTCGGACCTGCGCATGCAGCAGGCCCTCGACCTCAGCGAGCAAAGCTACCGCGCCATTACCGACAACCTCTCCATCGGCATCGCCCTGCTGGATACCTCCCTGCGCATCAAAGCAGGCAATATCCGGCTCAGCCGCTGGTTCGGCGGGCTTTTCTGTCTGGACGCCCGCATCTGCACCATTCTGCGCTGCGGTTCCGAGTACGAGCGCGCCGTCAACGAAGAAAAATTTTATTGTCCCGAATGCCTGTTCCGCGCGTCCCTGCTGGACGGCGCAGGACACGAAAAGGAATACGGCCTGCGCCTGAACAGCGCCGACAAGGAGCGCATGATCCGCCTGGTGACCTGCCCCGTCAAACCCGGCAGAGGCGCAGGCCGGCAGGTCAAAGCGCTGATTATGATGCTGGAGGACATCACCGGCCGCCTGCAGGTGAACATGCAGCTCCAGCGCGCGCGCAAACTGGAAGCCATGAACACCCTCGCAGGCGGCATAGCCCACGAAATCAATCAACCCCTGTCCGCCCTGCACCTCTATGCCGGCGGCCTGCAGATGCTGCTGGAAAAAGATGCGAACCTCGCCCCCTCCATACTGCGGGAACGCTTGGGACTCATCATGCGCGAGGCGGATAAAATACGCAGCATAATCGCCAACATGCGCGCTATGGTCAAGCTGGAAAGCCCCCTGCCCCTGCAACCGGTGTCGCTTCCCAAGGTCGTGGACGGGGTGCTGGCCATGATGAAACACCGCATGACGCTGAAAAAAGTCCGAATGCGCGTGGATATCGCCCCCTCCCTGCCGCCTGTGCTCTGCAACGAAGTGCAGCTTGAACAGGTGCTTGTCAATCTGCTGTCCAATGCCTTGCATGCGCTGGACGGCCTGGGAGGCGCCGACGGAACGCGGCGCGACGTCCTGATTCGGGCCGCGCCGTTGCCCGGAACGCACAAGGTGCGCCTGGAGGTCGCGGACAGCGGCGCGGGACTGGGCGCCGACACGGAACGCATCTTTAATCCCTTTTATACGACCAGGGACGGGAGCGGCGGCATGGGACTCGGCCTGTCCATTGTCCACGGTCTCGCGGCGCTCTGGGGAGGAGTGATAAGCGCCGCGGCGCACCACGAGGAATTGGGAGGCGCGGCGTTTTTACTGGACCTGCCCGTAGCCGGCGAAACACATGCGCCCGAAGCCCCCGCCGAAGGCGCCCGCAAACGCGCGGTCAAAACGCGCCGATGATTGCCCCGTCCGGCGCAGGCAGGGTTGCAATCAAGCCGGATATATGCTTTTCTCAACGTGCATGCAGATGCATACCGGCCCCGGACGGCCGCAATCATATCGGATACCCCCATGCCTAATGACGATGAAATGTCCACGGATTTCAAGGTCGACGAATCAGGCGACGCGGACGACGACATCATTGACCTGCTTGAGGTGGTGAAACCCGGTCGTCCCCTCAGCGCCGCAGAACAGGACGATGCGGATTTTACCGATGACCTGGAGTCCATGCTCGACGACCTCTCCCGTGAGGAAAATGTTTCCGCGCAGTCAGCTCTGCGAAAATTTCCCGACCCCACACCCGTCGACTACAGCGTCGACCACAACGAGCGTCTGGACCTGCCCGATATGGACGATCTGGACAACATCCTGCAATCTCTGGACGCCGACGACCAACGCGCCGCCCGTAGAGAAAACGGCATCGTCGAACCGCGGCCGGACCTCAAGGAACCGCCGCTGCCGGACCTTGACGCCGTTCCCATGGCCGGCGACGACGAAGATATTCTCCCGATCCCCCCGACCGGCGGCGGATTCGAAGACGACGACACTTTCCCGCTGCATAGCGACGCGCTTGCGGAAAAGACGGATGAAGAAGCCATAGAACTGGATATGGACGGACTCGGGGAGTTACTGGACGCCGTCCCGCTTCCGCCTCCCGCGGACGCGGCGCGGGGACCGGCCGGGGACCGTAAGCCTGCCGCTCCTGTCCCGGATACGGCAAGTCTTCGGGAATCGACGCCCGAAGCCGTTCCCGCCGCGCAGGCGACAGCCCCGGAACCGCCTCCCGATCTGTTCGAAGTCACCGGACCGGGAGAAACGGCCCCTGCACCGCAACAAGATACCCCGCCTCCGGCCGCTCCGCCCAAGGCGCAAGCGGCTCTCAAGGCAACGCCCCCCGCGCAGGCGACCCCCGTCCCGCCGGCAGCGCCCTCCGCGCAGGCGACAGCCCCGGAACCGCCCCCCGATCTGTTCGAAGTCACCGGACCGGAAGAAACGGTCCCCGCGCCGCATCAAGATACCCCGCCTCCGGCCGCAGCCGAAGCGCCGCAGGCAACGCCCGCCGCTCCCGCCCCGCTCGCCGGAGCGGCCGCCCCCGAAGACGCGCTTGAGGCCGGGGAAGGGGAAAGCGACCTGCCCCCGGATGTTCTGGACGCGCTTTCCGATGTCTACCCGGACTATGCGGATGACGCGGCCGGCGCGCATTCCGCCGCATCCCTCGATGATGTGAATTTGGTGGAACTGGATGCCCTGCTGGACGACATGCTTTCCAACGCTCCGGCCTCCGGCCCCCGCCCCGCTCCCGGCGACGCAGCTCCCCGCTTTGCGGAAAGCTCTCTGTTCGCCGGCCTCGGCGAGTCCGCGACGTCCGGGTCCGAGGGAAACGCCGCCGGCGGCGACCCGGCGGATGCAAGCGGCAAAGCGGGCTCTCCGCAATCCTCGCCCGGCTCCGGGGAAAGCTCGGATGCATCAGCGGCCGGACAGACGGAAGGCAGCCGGACCGGCGGTTCCTCCATAGGGTTTGAAGAAGCCGCCAATCTTGCCGCCATACCCGGACTGATCAGCGAACTGAACTCCCTGCGCGGGGACCTGGAAACCCTGCGCGCCGAAGCCGGGAGCGCCCGGACGCAAACGGGGGACACGGAACGCATCGGTAAGCGTCTGGACAGCTTCAGCGCGGGCCTCGCCTCCCTGGCTTCCCGCCTGGAAGACCTTGAACTCGCCCATATGGCCGGCGCCAACAAGGAAACCGCCCGCGAACACAGCGCCGCGGCCGCGGCCTCCAAGCTCGTCGCGCTGGAAGAACAGGCCGGCCGGGCCGAAACCGCACTGGCCGCGCTGAACGAACAGGCCCGACAGGCCGAAGCCGAGCTCAACGCGCTGAAAGGGCAGACCGGCCGGGCCGAAGCCGAGCTCAACGCGCTGAAAGAGCAGACCGGCCGGGCCGAAGCCGGGCTTGCTTCTTTGGAAGAAAGAGCGCAACGTCTGGAAGACGCGCATGCACGCCTGGACGCCGATCTGGAGAAGATGGCCGCGGCTGCGGCCGCGCGCGTCATCCGCGAAGAACTTGCCGCTCTTGTCGCGGGACAACACCGGCAATAAAACCCGACGGGCTTTGCGCCGCCGTATGCGGATATCCCATTGCAAATTGTGTACTGCCAGAAAATGCGGTTCCCCAACAGTTCCGCGCATGCGCTGCACTGTTGCCTGACGGCTGCCAACTTTGCCGCCGCGGGCGTGCCCACCGTCTTTTTCCCCGGCATACCTTTCGCCGAGTCCCTGCTGAACCCGACGGGGCGGACAGCGCCGACACTGCGCCGCTTCTTTGCCGGCATCGGCCGGCAGTCGCTGCCCCCCCTGCTGTATGCGGAAACCATAGGCACGTGCCACAAGGGGTTGTACGGACGCCTGTTCCGCGCCCGCTTGCGTTCGGCCCTCGCGCAGGACGGCGAAGTCGTCTGTTTCGCGTCCAGCGTCAAAGAAGCCGGCATCGCCCTGGATATACGCCGCAGGCTCGGCAAAAGCGACGCGCGCGTCGTTTTTGAAATCCATCATCTCATTTCGCGCCTGAAAGACGATGAAGAAGCGAAGTATCTGTACGCGCTCGAAAAAAGAGTTTTTTTGAACGTCGATCTGGTGGTTTTCAACTGCGCGACCCTGCAGAACGCCTGCGCGGGCTACCTCCCCGAACCGCGCGCGCATGTGGTTGAACCGTTGGGCTACAATGAAAGAACGATTCGGCCGGCGCGCGGGCCGGAGCACATCCCCGCGGCCTCCGGGTTTTGCCCTGTGCTGCCCGGAGAGTACGACGGGGGACACATCCTTCCGATTGCGCTCCCGGAACCTTCTGAACTGAGCGGCACGGTGAACCTGGCCTACGTCGGCTCCCTGCAGCAGGGCAAAGGCGTGGAAAACCTGCTCCATGCCTTGGCCCTGCTGGAGAACAATTTTCACCTGACCGTCATCGGCGGCGCACCCGAAGCCGATTTTCTTTTTCTGCGCCTTCTGGCGGAAGAACTGCATCTGACGGACAGGGTATGTTTTACCGGGCAGTTGGAGCAGGCGGCAATAGCCGAACGCCTCGCCGATTGCGACATTTTCGTCATCCCGATGAACACGGAAAAGGATTTTTTCGCTCCTATCAAGATGTATGAGGCGCAGGGCTTTGCCCTGCCCATAGCGGCCACTCCCGTGCCGTCCCTGCGCCGGGGGCTGAAAGACGGGGTCAACGCCCTGTTCGCCGAAGGCACGGAACCCGGCGACCTCGCGGCGCTGCTGTGGCGGCTGGCGGCGGAACCGGATTTGCGCAGGAGTATGCGCCGCAACAATGCGGCCGCAGCCAAAAAATTAAGCGCCGGCGCAAGAGCGGCAAGGCTCCTGGCCCGCATGCGGGGGCTTTTTCCCGCGTCCGAGGGCAACGCCTGAAGGATTGTGCGATGGATAACGGACTACCCCTGGGATTTCGACTGAGCGTTGCGGAAGCCGCTTTCAAAAAACCCGGCCGCAACGACTTGGCCCTGCTTCTGAGCGACAGGCCGGCCGCCGCCGCGGGCCTGTTCACCACCAACAAGTTTCAGGCCGCTCCGGTGCTGACGGGGCGGGAACGGCTGCGCCTCTCTCCGACCGCCCGCGCCGTGCTCGTCAATGCCGGCCAGGCCAACGCCTGCACCGGCGAAGAAGGCATGCTCCGCTGCCGGCAAAGCCTGGAAATGACCGCCTCCCTGTTGGACATCAACCCCGACGACATACTCCCGGCCTCAACCGGCGTCATCGGCGCGCAGATGGACATGCAGGCGTGGGAACGCGCCCTGCCGGCCCTTGCGGGCAATCTCGGCCGGGCGGCACTCGAAGACTTCGCTTCCGCAATCATGACCACCGACGCCTTTCCCAAGTACGCCCGGCGCACGCTGCGCATCGGCAACGAACAACCCGTCGGGATTGCCGGGGTCGCCAAGGGCGCGGGCATGATCTGCCCCAACATGGCGACCATGCTCTCCGTCGTATTCTGCGACGCCGTCATAGACCCCGGCGCATGGCGGGCCTTGCTCGCGAAAGCCGTTGACGCGAGCTTCAACCGGGTCAGCGTCGACGGCGACACCAGCACCAACGACACCCTCTACGGTCTGGCCAACGGCGCATCGGGCGTGAGCATTGCCGGCACGCGGGAGGCCGCGCTCGAAAAGATTCTGACCGAAGTGCTGGAAGAATTGGCCTATATGCTGGTCAAAGACGGCGAAGGGGCAACCAAGGTCATGCACATAGATATCGTCGGCGCGGTAAACGACGCCGACGCTGAACGGGCCGCGCGCGCCGTGGGCGGTTCCCAACTGGTCAAAACGGCCATGTTCGGCAAAGACGCCAACTGGGGACGCGTGATTTGCGCCCTGGGCCGCTCCGGTGCGGTGTTCAATCCCGACGACGTGGTGTTCGAACTCTGCGGCGTGGTGATGTTCTCCGACGGCAAGCCGTCGCCCCATAACGAAGAACTGCCCGCCTCCGCCCTGGAACAGCGCGATATACGCATGGAACTGCGCCTGGGCCGCGGTCCGGGCAAGTACCGGCTCCTGGCCTCCGACCTGACGCACGACTATGTGAGCATCAATTCGGACTACCGCAGTTAGTACAGCGTCCTGTTTTTACGCCTCCGGCGGCCGGGGCGCTGCCCCGGTCCCCGCCGGGGGAAATGATTTCCCCAGTCGGCCCTGCGCCGGCTCAGGCCGACTCCCCTCATTGGGGCTGATGCGAGAATTCAGCGGATGCGCATCTTCACTTCGGTGCGCCGCTGAAAAATTTTCGCGGTGTCGGCGGAACATGCCCGCGTGAGATTGACATTCATTTTCTTTTTGCTATGGTGACGCCTCGGCGCCGCGCAACCTCAAACCAAAAGGATGGAATCATGTTCAGCGGAAATCTATGGAAGTACGGTCTGGCCGTGGGAGCCGGAGTGCTCGTCGGAGCGCTCGGAGCGGTGTTGCTTTCCCGCAACGATGTCGCGGTGAAAAAAACCGTTGCCTCGCTGTTGAGCCGCGGCCTGGACGTCAAGGACAAAGCTGCGGAACTGGTGGAGACCGCCAAAGAAAATATCGACGATCTTGCCGCGGAGGCCAGACATAAGCAGGAACAGCGCAAAGCGCAGGAACAGTCTTCGTGAGCAGGGCGGGTCGCCGCCGCGCCGCTGTAACGGCGACGCGGGATTGCGCCGCCTGCTGTCCGGACGGATACCGGGTCGTACACGACATACCGGGACGCTTCCGTTTGCGGCCCATACCGGGAAGCGGTCCGGACGGCGGCGGGGAGACGGTAAAGCGGCTTCTTGCCGTTATCCGGAAGAGTTTTCCCGGCGCGGAGGTCGACGTATCCGCCCGCACGGGGAGCATTCTGGTCAGGTACGGGGTTGCAGGCGTCCCTCTGAAGGCGTCCCGGCCCTCGACGCCGGCCGTACGCAATCCCATACCGGGCAAGCTGCGCAGTTTTTTTTACCCGCGCGTCTTCACCTTTGCCGTAGCCGTCCTGCGCGCCGTCCCGTACATTTTCAGCGGTCTCAAAGCCGTCCTGCGCGGCAGGTTGAACCTGGAAGCGCTGGACGCGACCGCCCTTGTCTTCTGTCTCGTGCGGCGGGATTTCAACACCTTGGCCTCGTTGACGTTTTTCTTCGCCCTCGGTGAATATCTCACGGAATGGACGCGCAAAAAGTCGCGGGTCAGCCTGGAAAAAAGCCTGGCCCTGCATGTGGACGCCGTGTGGGTGCGACGCGACGGCGTAGAGATGAGCGTTCCCTACATGGAAGTGCAGGTGGGCGACCATGTCGTCGTGCGGGCCGGGTCCGCCGTGCCCGTGGACGGGACGGTGCTGAGCGGCGAAGGTATGATCAACCAGGCTTCCATGACCGGCGAGTCACAGCCCGTACACCGCGGCGCCCGCGCTTCCGTCTATGCCGGCACGGTGCTGGAGGAAGGGGAACTTATCGTCAAGGCGACGAAAGTGGGCGGCAATACCCGCATTCACGCGCTGGTCCGGGCCATTGAGGACTCGGAAACGCTGAAGGCCGCGGTCCAGAGCCGTTATGAACGCATGGCCGACGCCGTTGTCCCCTACAATTTCCTGGCGGGCGGCCTTGTGTACGGCGCGAGCCGGGATGTCATACGCACCAGTTCCGTGTTTCTTGTGGACTATTCCTGCGCGCTTCGTCTGCTCGCGCCTCTGGCCGTGCTGACCGCCGTCCGGGAAGCCTCCGACGCCGGCGTCCTGATCAAGGGCGGCAAGTTCATGGAAGCCCTTGCCCTGGCCGACGTCGTGGTTTTCGACAAAACGGGCACGCTCACCGAAGCCCGGCCGACGCTGGTGGACGTCATACCCTTCGACGGAACGGACAGTGACCGCATCCTGCGTCTCGCCGCCTGCCTTGAGGAGCATTTCGTCCATCCCGTGGGGCAGGCCGTGGTGCGCGCCTCGGAAAGCAAAGGCTTGAAGCACAAGGAAGAGCATACCGAAGTCCATTTCGTCGTCGCCCACGGTATTGCGTCCACCTGGCAGGGCAAGAAGCTGTGTCTCGGCAGCCGGCATTTTATTTGTGAAGACAACGGCGTTCGGCCGAGCGCCGCGCAACAGACCGTCATCGACCGGGAAACCGAAAAAGGTCGCTCCGTTCTGTACCTGAGCATCGACGACAAGCTTGCCGGAATTCTGCTGATTGAGGACGCCCTGCGCGCCGAGGCCCCGGCCGTTGTGCGTGCGCTGTATGCCGGCGGTTTCAAGCGGGTGATCATGCTTACGGGCGACGGAGAAAAAACCGCCGCCGCCATAGCCGCGCAGGCGGGCATACGTGAATTCAGGGCGCGTATGCTTCCCGAAAGCAAGGCTGCCTTCATCCGCAAGCTGAAACAGGACGGATTCACCGTGGTCATGGTCGGCGACGGCATCAATGATTCTCCCGCGCTTTCCGCGGCGCATGCGGGCATAGCCATGGCCGAAGGCGCGGATATCGCGCGCGAAGTCGCCGATATCGTGCTGCTCAACGGGAAACTGGAAGGTCTGCTCCTTGCCGAACACATTTCCCATGCGATGTTGCGGAGAATCCGCTCCGGGTTTCGGACTTCCCTGCTCTGGAACAGCGTTTTCATGCTGGGAGGGCTTGCGGGGCTGCTCAGCCCGCGTGTTTCGGCCTTTCTCCACAACGCGGCCACGGCGGCCGTCGCCGTCTCAAGCATGCGTCCCTACCTGCGCGGCGACGAGACACAACAGCCGCAGTGAGCAACCGAACTCCCGCGCGCAGGCGCCGGTTCCGGGCGCATTGTCTTTTGCGCCGTGCGCCGGTATAGTACGCGTATACTGTTTACCGTTTCACGGGCACAACCGTGCCTGCGTGATACGGCAGGTATTCGTCGCGGGAGAAGAAAGATGGCTCTGTATCTGGTGACCGGCACGGCCGGCTTTATCGGCGCGGCTCTCGCCGCGGCGCTCCTGCGCGAAGGCCACGACGTCGTGGGCGCGGATAACCTGAGTACCGGATTCAGAGAAAACGTGCCGGCCGGAACGCGCTTTTTTTACGGCGACTGCGGCGCTCCCGACCTGTACGACGGGATTCTGCCCGCGTTGCCGTACGACGCGGTGTTCCATATAGCGGGACAGAGCAGCGGCGAAATCAGTTTCGACGACCCTGTCTACGATTTGCAGGCCAATGCGGTATCCACCCTGCGCCTGTTGCGTTTTGCCCTGAACAACGGCTGTACGCGTTTCATTTATGCCGGAAGCATGTCCGTCTACGGGGTTCAGCCGGATGCGCCGGTGCGCGAGGACGCCCCGTGCCGCCCGCAGTCCTTTTACGGGGTAAGCAAACTGGCGAGCGAGCGTTATCTGCAGTTGCACGAGCAGTTCGGCGTGCGCTTCACTTCGTTGCGCCTTTTCAACGTCTACGGGCCGGGCCAGAACATGACCAACATGCGCCAGGGCATGGTCAGCATCTTCATGTCCATGATGCTTGAGAGCGGGCATATCCACGTCAAGGGCCGACCCGACCGCTACCGCGATTTCGTCTACATAGACGACGTGGTGCGGGCGTTTACCGCCTGCCTCGCCCGGCGGGAATCCGAAGGACGCATCATGAACATCGGCGGCAGCGGCAGACTGACGGTCGGCGCCCTGGCCGACAAACTCACGGCCCTGTCCCCGACGCCGGTAAGCGTCGAGTATGCCGGCGGCACGCCGGGCGACCTGCACGGCATATACGCCGACATTTCCCTTGCCCGCGAATGCCTCGGCTATACCCCGCAAGTGAGTCCGGACGAAGGCTTGGCCCGCATGTACGCCGCGCTTACGGCGCGGAGCCCGGCCTGATGCGCCCTGAAGGCCGCCCGGGGGAACTTTTCGCGGCCTTTTCGCGTATCAATGCGCGGGCGTTCAGGGATGACCGCCTTGTTTCCTGTCCCGTGCTGTCCAAAGCCCCCGACAACGGCGATGTGCTGCGGCATTTTCTGGCGCCGGGGCCGCGCAGGCCGCGCGGGCCGTTCTTCCTGTTCAAAACGGTATTGCGGTACGCGGCCGCCAATGTCGGGCACCTGCTCTTCATGCTCTGCGCGGCCCTGTTCATCCGCCTCCTGCGCTTCAGAATGCCGGCTGCTTTGCGAAATGGTTTTTACGCCTCCGGCGGCCGGGGCTCCGCCCCGGACCCGGCAGGTCGACCCGAGCCGGCGCAGGGTCGATTGATTCCCCCTGCACCCCCCATTTGTGAAGGCGTAGTTTCAAAGGTAAAACGCTCCACGGGCGAAGCGGCGAACAGTGAAGAAGAATTGCTGATTCTGGACAGCTTCGCCGTGCTGCCTTCCTTGGCCCGCGAGGGCGTATACCGCGAACTGTACCTCGTCGGGCTTGAAGACGCCGCGCGCGCCGCGGGCCGTGAAGTTGTGACCCTGCTCCGCCTTTACGGCAGCCGCGACCCGCGCGTACTGTGGAAAGCCCTCCGGGTGCTTGCGCGCAAAGGCGACGCCCTGACCGAAGTACACCTGCTGACCTGCGCGGACTGGGCGCGGCTTCTGCTGCACATGCTGCTGTATCCCGTCTCTCTCGCGCGCCTTGTCCGTTCCCTGCGCAAGCATGAAGGTGCTTTACGGCAGCGCGGCAACGACCCGAACCTTGAACGCGGGGCATCTCTGCCGTTCCCTTCCCCGGAGGAATGCATCCGCGAAGCCCTGATCGACTGTGCCGGGCAGTGCGTGCTGATCGGAGAATCCAGACGTCTGGCCGCCCGCCGTTTGGCCTTTCTGCTTTCATCC
>JAITEY010000131.1 GCA_031281815.1 Desulfovibrio sp.
ATTCATGCGGGTTTGCGGGTCATGTATACGCTAATTATTAGCGAATACACACTTTGCGAAGCAAGTATTCATCAGGGTTCCAGCCGTATACGCTAATTTTGAGCGGAATTTAGGTTCAAGAGGATAAGCCTTGCCCGCGTAGCGAACACATACGTCCACCCTTCCCCGTCGCCGAATAAATAGCATATTGAGATTATTTTATCGCATCTTCCCTTGACATTATCTCAAACAGGCGTATACTGTACTCGACACAGTCGGGAAAGGAGTCCCGGTCCGCCATGCGCGCAGCGGCAGGATGTGGATATTCCCGGCTTGGTCGGCGTTTCGGGCTGCGTCGTTTTCGTTCTTCACGTTTGGAAGACGAGAAAAAGGCGGCGTTAATGACGGAACCTCAACATTACTCAAGCGCCTTCCGCATGCAGCGGCCGCCTTGCGGGAGATTGCCTGGGTTGCCGGATCCTGCGCAGGTCCGGTATCTCTCGAAAAACCTGCAGGTTTTTTCTATTGAGTTGTCCTTGAGTGAACGTCTGGGAAGCGGGGTACTTTCTTTGCGTTTCACGCCGTGACGTAAAGCGGGCAAACAGCCGCTTTCGCGTCGCGGTTTTTTTTGTTTCTTCGGCATGTTTTTGCATGTTTTTGCTTGCTGAAGGTGAAATGAAGATGTTGCATGAAACCTTGAAAACGCCGTAAACGGGGCATTCGGCACCACAGCGGGGGGCAGCCCGCGATGCCGGACGGACGTGCTTCACCGTCTCCGAACCTGTTGCAGCCGGTCCCTTAGAATGACGGCGGCGAGGTTCATGCCCAGGACGAGCAGCACCAACACCAAGGCTGTGCCGTACTGCAGGGGCCGGGTTTTGTCGATGTCCGTGCCCGAAGTGGCCAGCACATAAATATGGTTGGACAGAGCCATGACCGGACTGAAAAAGGAATCCACCTCCTTGCGGCTGAAAAAGACCGCTCCCGTGAACATAACGGCCGCCGTTTCTCCGGCCGCTCTTGCCAGTCCGAGAATGCCTCCGGTCAATATGCCCGGCAGGGCGGCAGGCAGCACCACGCGCACGATGGTCCGGCTTTGCGTCGCGCCCAAGGCAAGGGATGCTTCGCGCATGGCCACGGGCACCTGGCGCAGGGCTTCCTCCGTCGTGCCGATAATGACGGGCAGGGTCAGCACGGCCAGGGTCAGCAGGCCGGAAAGCAGCGATATGCCGAAGCCGCATGCTATGACGAAGAAGCTCATGCCGAACAGGCCGAAGACGATGGAAGGTACGCCGGCCAGATTATTCACGCCCAGACGGATGGAACGGGCGAAGCGGGACGCCCCCGCATACTCGTGCAGATAGACCGCCGAAGCCACCCCCAGAGGCAGGGAAACGCCCAGGGAACCCAGCCCGAGCAGCGTCGTGCCCACGATGCAGGGGAAGATGCCGCCTTCAGTCATAGAGTTGCGGGGCGCTTCGGTGAGGAATTCCCAGGACAGCGCGGACAGGCCGTTCCATACGAGAAAGGCGCATACGCCGAACAGGGCGAAGATATTGATAAAAGCGGCAAGCCGCAACAGAGTGAACAGCAGGTATTCACGGATGCGGCGGAGTTGCATGCGGTCCGGCACCAGGTATGCTCCGTCGCTTGCTTCCGTTGCGCGACGGGATGTCGCGCCGAAATACAAGGGATTTTGCGGGACAGGGGCGGATTGCGTTCCCGTCGCGGCCGCCGAAGCAACGCCGTCCTGACGCGGTATTGACGGGAAGCAGGGAAAAGACGGGGCATTCATCGTCCTCCTCCGCTGTTTTTTTCCGAAATATGCCGGGCCGCGATGTTGAAGGCCAGCGTGAACAGGAACAGCACTATGCCGACGGCGAACAAGGCGCGGTAATGTTCGCCCCGGAAGGAGGCTTCCGCCGTTTCCGCAGCGATTACCGAAGGTATGGGCCGCACCGGGTCGAACAGCGAACGGGGCAGTATCCCCGCTCCGCCCGCCGTCATGAGGACGACCATGGTTTCCCCGATACTGCGCGACATGCCCAGCATGCAGGCGGTGCCGATACCGGAAAACGCCGCGGGAACCACCACCCTGACGGTGGTTTCCCGGCGGGTCGCGCCGAGAGCCAGGGATGCCGCGCGCAGGGAAGCCGGCACGGCGAACAGCGCGTCTTCGGCAACGGAGCAGATGGTGGGTACGCTCATAAAGGCCAGCATCAGCGACGCGGTAAAAAGGTTCAACCCCGAATCAAGATCAAGAAGATCCTGCAGCAGAGGCGCCGCAACGACCATGCCGAAAAAACCGATTACCACCGAGGGCAGAGCCGCCGTCATCTCGATCAGGGGTTTGCACATCCGCCGCACGCCGGGGCGGGCGACTTCCGTCAGCCAGACTGCCGTCATGACGCCCAGGGGGATTGCAAAGGCGGAAGCCGTGACGGTCACGGCGCAGGAGGCGACGAGCATCGGGAAAATGCCGAACTCCGGCGGTTCCGCCGTCGGGTACCAACTCATGCCCAGGAGGAAGTCCGACACGGACACCGTACTGAAAAGCGGCAGACCTTCAATGAACAGAAAAAGCATAATCATGCCGAGAAACAACAGGGAACAGCCGGCTATGACCGCCAGTATGCGGCGAACGGCCGTTTCCCTGCGTAGTGAGGCCGCAGGCATCCGAAACTCCTTCAGCGGTTGCAGGTGACAAAGGGACACTGATTGCCGGAGCGCTGCCCCGGACCCCGCCGGGACTCCGTCCCGAACCCTGCCGGGGCCGGCCTGAGCAGGCGTAGGGCTGATGATTTCCCCAGTCGGCCCTGTGCCCGCTCATGCCTACTCCCCTCATCGGGGTTGTATATTTTCAAAGTTGCGACATTCTATTTGCCGGACAGGGGAATATAGCCGGTTTCCGCGACGGCTTTCTGTCCTTTCTGCGGATCCAGCAGGTAGTCCGTCAGTTTTTTCACGGCGCCGGCAGGCGCTCCGTCGGTAAAGATATACAGTTCGCGGGCTATGGGCCATTTGCGGGAAAGCGCGCTTTCCGCGGTGGCTTCAATGCCGTTCACATTAATCTTTTTTATGGAGGAATTGAGGTAACCGAAACCGATGTAGCCGACGGCCCGCCTGTTTCCTGCCACCGCCTGGACAACGGCTCCGTTGGACGCCTGGGAAAGGGCCGAGGGCGCCGTCTTGTCCGGGGCCATGATGAGTTCCTGCCAGGTCTCAAAGGTGCCGGACGAAGAGTCGCGGGAAATCATCACGATATTTTCATCCTTGCCTCCCACCTCGTTCCATTTGGTAATCCTGCCCGCATAGATGCCGCGCAGCTGCTCAACGGACAAGTTTTGTACGGGATTGTCCGGATGGACCACCGGCACCAGCGCGTCCACGGCGACGGCAGTGCGCACCGCCTTCACGCCTTTGTCCGCGCCTTCCTTGCGTTCCGATTCTTTGATGTCCCTGGACGACATGGCGACCCGACACAACCCTTCATTCAGGGCTTTGATGCCGTTTCCCGACCCGCCGCCGGAAATGGAGAGCGAAATGTCGGGATTGGCGGCCATAAAGGCTTCGCCTGCCTTCTGCATTACAGGCAGCACGGTGGTTGAGCCGGTAATGATGATTTCTTCCGCGGGCGCGGCAGCCGCGGCAGGCGCGGAAAAAATCGCCGCTGCAAAGCAGAATGCGGTCAGGGTGATGAAAAGGGTGCGTTTCATACGGTAAAACTCCTTGTTTTTGTTGCGCCGGCGCTTGCTGAACGGGCCTTTGCCGTTTACGCTGCCGGCGTGGGCAGCTTTGCGGCCGCGTGTTACGGTTGTATGACGGGACGGTGTGTTCTCCGCGGCGGTTTTGTCACACAATCGCAACATTGCCGTATCAAAATTGCCGCGAAGGTATCGCATACCGTTACCGGGTACGCCGCTTTTTCCGGCATCGACCGGCCCGTCCGCCGGGGATGCCGTTCGGCGGCAAAGGCCCTTCCGGGAAAAATAATGACAACGCAAAGCATACTGATAGTGGAAGATGAAAAGGACATCCGCGAGATTCTGGCCTTCAACCTCAAGCGCGAGGGCTTCAGCGTACTGGAGGCGGGAGACGGCAGGCGCGCCCTGGAACTGGCGACGGAAAAAAAACCCGACCTCATCCTGCTGGATCTTATGCTGCCCGTCCTCGACGGCCTCAGCGTCAGCAGGAGCCTGCAGCACGACCCGGCGACGGCGGCCGTTCCCGTCATCATGATTACGGCCAAGGGCGAGGAAGTGGACCGTATTGTGGGCCTGGAACTGGGCGCGGCCGACTATGTGACCAAACCTATCAGCGTGCGGGAAGTGATTTTGCGCATCCGGTCCGTGCTGCGGCGGCGCTCTGTCCCCGGCGAAACCGCCCCCTTGTGTTGCGGCGATATCCGGCTGGACGCGGCGGACCATGCCGTGCGGGTCGCCGGCGTGCCTGTCGCGCTTACGGTCACGGAATTCCGACTTCTGGAGGATTTGCTGCGCAACAAGGGCAAGGTGCGCAGCCGGGCGCAACTTCTGGATGCCGTCTGGGGCTTCAGCTTTGAAGGCTATGCCCGGACCGTCGACACGCATATCCGCAGACTCAGAAGCAAGCTCGGGGACTCCGCGGAACGCATCGAAACGGTGCGCGGCATAGGCTACCGCGCCGGGGAAGACGGAGACGCGGCCGGGCGCGGCCCGGAACTGCCCGGAAGAGACTACGGAGAGCACAGCCTCCCAACCGGATACGGAGAAGCATCCGGGCTCGGCCCGGAGCGGCCGGGGGGAGGCAGCGGAGGGTTCATCCCGCCGATCGAATCCGGAGACGCATCCGGGGAGACGGAGGTATGATTACCTGCCCCGGTTCCCTGCAGGGCCGCCTGTTCCGCTGCTTTGTCCTGGTCACGGCGATTGCGGCGGTCCTGCCCGCCCTGTTTTACCGCGACGCGCTCTACGAGGAGCGGCAGGATATCGCCGGGCAACAGGCCCTGGCCCATGCCTCTCTGGTCAGGAACGTGCTGGAATCCCGGCCGGGCGATGCGCGCATACAGGAACTTTTCGATGCCGCCGGGGAAATGTCTCTGCGATTGACGCTCATTGATGCAGCGGGCCGGGTCACGCACGATTCCCGCGTAGGCAGGGACAAGCTGCCCGAGATGGACAACCACGACGACCGCATTGAAGTCGTGGAGGCCCGCAGCAAAGGCACCGGCCTGTCCCTGCGACGCAGCAACAGTCTCGGGATAGAGGCGGTGTACGCCGCCGCCGCGCTCCGGGACGGGGAAATTCTACGGGTCGCCATGCCCTTGGCCGACATCCGGCGCGGCGCGGACAGGGAATTTTCGTTTCTGACCGCCCTTGTCGCAGGCGCGGCCGCCTTTTGCCTGTTGCTCGCCGTGTTCATCACGCGCCGGGTGCGCGCGGGCATGGAGGAAATGACCGAAGCGGTGGAATCCGTTTCACAGGGGAAAACGCACAGCCGCCTCCATGACGTGCCCGGCCGGGAATTCCTGCCGTTGGCCGAAGCGGTCAACCGCATGGCCGACATGATTGAGGATTTTGTCCGGACCACGGGGGATCAGCAGCGTCAGTTGGAAAGCGTTCTGGACAGCATGCACGAAGGTGTGCTGGTGCTCGGCCCGACGGGAAAGGTCAGGCGTTGGAACAGTGCGCTGGCCGCCCTGTTTCCGGCCGTCGTCCAGGGGGAAGGCAAGCCGCTCATCGAGAGTCTGCCGGTTCCCGCCCTGCAGCGCCGCGTCGACGCCTTGCTCGCCGACGGCAAGGGGGCATCCGGGCCGTATCCGGAAAGGCTTGGAAGCGCCGGAGGAGGACACGACGCTCCGTTCGGGTCCGGCGACGCGCCACCCGCCCCGGAAGGCGAAGACGCCGTGCATTTCGAGTTGCCCCCGGGGCGCTTCCTGGTGGCGCACCTCACGGCGCCGATAGAGCGCAACGCGTCGCTCGGGGCGGTGATTGTGATTTACGACGCCACGCAGATCATGCGTCTGGAGCGAGCGCGCCGCGATTTTGTCGCCAATGTGTCGCACGAATTGCGTACCCCGCTCACCGCCGTCGCCGGCTATGCCGAAACCTTGCTGACTTCGGAGGATTTGCAGCCGGAATACCGGAACTTCGCCGGCATCATTCACAAGCATGCTGTGGCTCTGGGCAGGATTGTCGGCGATATGCTGGCTCTGGCGCGGATTGAGAACGAGCGGGAAGCCGTGCGGCCGGTGCCGGCGGATGCCGGGGCCGCGCTGGAGCAAGCCCTTTCCTTCTGCCGGGAACAGGCCGACGCCAAGGGAATTACCTTCGCGGTCACCCTGGACACCGTCGCCGTCCTTGCCGATGCGGCGCTTTTGGCGCAGGTTTTCCGCAATCTGCTGGAAAACGCCTGCCGTTACTCTCCCGTCGGCGGGGAGATACGGGTCGTTTGCCGGCGGGAAGAGGAAGAAGTGCGCTTCATCGTGGCCGATAACGGTCCGGGCATTCCCCACAACGCGTTGCCGCGTATTTTCGAGCGGTTTTACCAAGTGAACAAGGAACGGAACAGCGGCACCTCAGGCATCGGTCTTGCCGTCTGCAAACACATCATCGAACGCCACGGGGGGCGCATTTGGGCCGAAAGCCCATACGGCGACGCGGCAACGGCCATGCTTTTCACCTTGCCCGCCGCCCCCGCCGCGGCATCATAAAGGCGCGCTTATGCCGACAAATGTATACAGGCTGTACACGCGGAATGTGAATTTTTTCTACCATCAGGCTCAAGCCCTGTACGGCGTGAGTCTGTCCTTTCCCGAAAATCGCGTTACGGCGCTCATCGGGCCGTCGGGCTG
>JAITEY010000146.1 GCA_031281815.1 Desulfovibrio sp.
AAAAAAGCCCGGGTAAAACGCGACAAAAATTCCGACAAGGGCGGCACCATGCGCCTCGGCGCCTATCCCTGTACGCTCGGGGAAGACGGCGTCGCCTTTGCGGCATACGGCTGCAGGCAGATCAGCGAACGGCACAGGCACCGCTATGAAGTCAACAATACCTACCGCGACGCCTTGGAAAAGGCGGGGATGCGTTTCAGCGGCCTTTCCCCGGACGGGGAACTGGTGGAAATGATCGAACTGCCGGGACATCCCTGGTTTCTCGGCTGCCAGTTTCATCCGGAGTTCAAGTCCAACCCGATGAAGCCGCACCCCCTGTTCCGCGAATTTATTCGGGCGGCTGAGCAGTACGGAAAGCGGGCCGATCCGTATTTTGAAGCGCCCGCGTAACAGCGTATGTCGATTCCGGCTCAACAACTGCAGGTTCCCATGCCCACCGGCGCAACGGACCTTTCGGGCGATGCCCTGTACGCCGCGTTGCGCGCGCGCCGCTTCGTGATAGCTGGCCCCTGTGTTCTGGAAAGCCGTGAACTGGCGCTTGAAGTCGCTTTCGCCGTCAAGGAGGCGGCGGAACAGGCCGGGCTGCTCGCGGTGTTCAAGTCGTCCTGCGACAAGGCCAACAGAACTTCCCTCAAAAGTTTTCGCGGGCCGGGCCTGAAGCTCGGCCTGGAATGGTTGCGCGCCGTCAGGGAGGCCTGCGGCCTGCCCGTAACCACAGACGTGCATGAAACCTGCGAAGTGGGAGAAACGGCCGAATCCGTGGATATCCTGCAGATTCCCGCGTTTCTCTGCCGGCAGACCTCGCTGCTGTCGGCTGCCGGAAAGAGCGGGCGCATCGTCAATGTAAAAAAAGGACAGTTCCTGGCGCCGCAGGACATGCTGCAGGTACACGCCAAGATACTCTCCGCAGGCAACGATAAGATACTGTTCACGGAGCGGGGTTCCTCTTTCGGCTACAACAATCTGGTCGTGGACATGCGTTCTTTCCGGCTGATGGCCGGGGCCGGGGTTCCGCTGGTGATGGACGCCACGCACTCGGCCCAGTTGCCCGGCGGACTGGGCGCATCTTCAGGCGGAGACCGGGAGATGGTGCCCCTTCTTGCCCGCGCGGCGGCGGCGGCCGGGGCGGACGGGGTCTTTTTGGAATGCCACCCCGACCCGGACAAAGCCTTGTGTGACGGGCCGAACAGCCTTATACTTTCCCACCTGCCGAAACTTCTGCGGCAACTTTCCGCCGTCTGGAGCGCAACATATGAACGGTAATCCCGGCGCCTGCTTTTTTCCCGTACAGGCTGCCGTCGACATACGACTCCTGATTCTCGACGTGGACGGGGTTCTGACCGACGGCGGCCTGTATTACGATTTACAAAATCAGGTTATGAAACGCTTTAATGTTCAGGACGGTCTCGGCATCAAAATAGCGCAGAAAGCGGGCATACGCGTCGCTGTCATCACCGGGCTCGATTCCCCGGCCGTTGCCGCGCGCGTGCGCGATCTCGGCATTACCGACTATTTCGCAGGGTTTCTTGATAAAAAAGTCTGCCTGGAAGAACTTAAAGAAAAACATCAGCTTTCGTGGGAACAGATTGCCTATCTCGGCGACGACTGGGTGGATCTGTCGGTCATGGATATGGTCGGCCTGCCCATGGCCGTTGCCAACGCCCAGCCCGAGGTCAAGGACATCGCAGGATACGTGACCGTTGCCGCCGGCGGTCAGGGGGCGGTGCGCGAGGTTGTGCGCCATCTGCTCATGGCCCAGGGTAAGTACGAAGCTGTACTCGCCGCATGGAGCAGGCGTTGCTGAAAAAGTTTTTCGTCGCCCTCTGCGTCTGCGCGGCCCTTGCGGGCGTTTCCCTGTATTATGTCTCATCGGGAAGTACGCCGGAAGAACCCAACGGGACGGACAGTCCGGGCAGTCTGCCCGATCTGAAGAATGAAGCCGCGTTGAACCTTGCCCTGAAAAGTATCAGTCTCAGCCAGGGAGAAGGCGGAATGGAACTGTGGCGGCTGAAAGCTGAATGGGCCGGTTTACAGAAAAGCGAGGATCTGCTGGTCGTGGCAAAACCCCGTCTGACATATTTTATGAAAGAAGAGGGCAAAGTTATGCACGTCAGTTCCGATAACGGCAACATAGAGCAGAAGGCGCGTATTATCCGCTTTATCGACAATGTGCATATTATCCAGGACGATAAATCGTTTGACGGTGATCTGCTGGTGTACAACGGTACGGAAAAATCCATGAATTTTCCCGGTGGAGGAAAATTCAGCGGCAAAGGAATGAGCGGGCGCGCCGAAACGATTACCTGGTTTTTGGACCGCAGGCAGGTGACCGCTGAAGGCGGTGTTTCGGTGTATTTTGAATAGTTCTTCTTTGCAAAAATATCCGAAGAAAATTTTATCGTTATTTTTGCAATCAGACAATAAAGAGTAAGCGGAAAGTATGAACAGAAATACAATATTATTCGTTGTTTTGTGTCCGGCGTTCCTGCTTGCTCTTCTGCACCCGCTGCACGCTGCTGAAAGCGCGGAGCGCGGCAGAGTGCCGACGGCAGTCAATTCCGGCCGCATGGACTACGACGCGGACGCGCAAATCGTCTTGTTTTCCGGCAACGTGCATGTGAAACGACCTGATTTTGAATTATGGGCCGCAAAAATGACCGTCTATCTCGACAAGTCCGGAAAAAAACCGACCGACGCCGATGCGCAGGGCATGGAAGCCGGCGAGATAGACCGCATAGTGGCCGAAGGCAACGTGCGCATGAAAAGCGAAGGACGACAGGGGACATGCGAACGGGCTACTTATTACGCGCGGCAGGACAAGTTTGTCATGGAAGGCGCGCCGAGACTCCAGGACGGCAAACAAAGCGTGATAACCGGCAGTACGATAGTGCATTATTTCAGCAACAATCACAGCGAAGTTCTGAACAACGCCGGTGTGATTTTCTACACTCCCGAGAAAACGGACAACGCCGGCCCCAAAAGCATGCTCCCGGCCAACAGCGGCAAGGGCAGGGCGCGGTGAGTCCCAAGGACGGGGTGTTGCAGGCCGAGCAACTGCACAAGTGGTACGGAGACCGCGAAGTCGTGCGCGGGGTTTCCCTGGAGGTGCGCCGTCATGAAATCGTCGGGCTGCTCGGCCCCAACGGCGCGGGCAAGACAACGTGTTTCTATATGATCATCGGCATCCAGAAAGTCGGCTCCGGCTCAGTGCTGATGGACGGGAAGGAGATAACGGGCCTGCCCCTGCACGAGCGGGCTCTGCTGGGCCTTTCATATCTGCCCCAGGAAAGCTCTGTATTCAAGCGCCTGTCGGTCATGGACAATCTGCGCATCATTCTGGAATATACAAACTTGGATAAAGCGGCGCAGCGGGAAAAAGCCGAAGCACTCCTTGAAGAATTCAATATAGCGCACCTGAGCGGCTCACCGGCGGCGCACCTTTCCGGGGGTGAGCGCAGACGCTTGGAAATTGCCAGATCCCTCATCCGGGAGCCCGAGTTCATCCTCCTCGACGAACCCTTTGCAGGCATAGACCCCCTGGCGGTCGACGATATTCAATCCCTCATCCAGGACTTGAAGATGCGCGGGATAGGGATAGTCATATCAGACCACAACGTCAGGGAAACACTGGGTATCTGCGACAGGGCCTACCTCATGCACGAAGGCCTGATCATCGTTCACGGCACACCTGAAGAACTGATCAGCAACCCGAAAGCTCGGCGCGTGTACCTGGGCGAAACCTTCCAACTGTAAACAGCAAATAATATACGCCCTCGGCGACCGGAACCTCCTCAGACCCCCTGCAAAACTCGCGCCCCATGTTGTCCGCGAAGTACGGCAGGCTGGAGCGTTTGCGTTGCGCGTAATAAAGTTAACATAATTTACATTATGGGCTTAAAAATGGGCGCCCCAAAAGACGGTCCGTATGCCCGGCGCCGAGAACCCTGCCGCTCGGGTATCTGCCGCCGGGCGACGTCG
>JAITEY010000018.1 GCA_031281815.1 Desulfovibrio sp.
ATCGGTGCAGTGCTGCTTTCCCGCAATGATGTCGCGGTGAAAAAAACCGTTGCCTCGCTGTTGAGCCGAGGCCTGGACGTCAAGGACAAAGCTGCGGAACTGGTGGAAACCGCCAAAGAAAACATTGACGACCTTGCCGCAGAGGCCAGGCATAAGCAGGAACAGCGCAAAGCGCAGGAACAGTCTTCGTGAGCGGAGCGCGTCGCAGCCGCGCCGCCGTGCCGGCGACGCAGGACAGCGTCGCCGGCTGCCCGGACGGGTACCGGGTTGTACACGACATACCGGGGCGCTTCCGCCTGCGGCCCATACGGGGGATCGCTCCGGCCTGCGACGAGGAGGCTGTAAAACGCCTTCTTGCCGTTATCCGGAAGAACTTTCCCGGCGCAGAGGTCGGCGTGTCCGCCCGCACGGGGAGCGTTCTGGTGAGGTACGGTCCGGCAGGCGGGCCTCCGACGGTTGTCCGGCCCCCCGTGCCGGCCGTACGCAATCCCATACCGGGCAAACTGCGCAGTTTTTTTTATCCGCGCGTCTTCACCTTTGCCGTGGCCTGCCTGCGCGCCGTCCCCTACATTTTCAGCGGCATCAAAGCGGTCCTTCATGGCAGGTTGAATCTGGAAGCGCTGGATGCGACCGCCTTGATTTTCTGCCTTCTACGGCGGGATTTCAAGACCTTGGCCTCATTGACGTTCTTCTTCGCCCTCGGTGAATACCTTACAGAGTGGACGCGGAAAAAGTCGCGGGTCAGTCTGGAAAAAAGTCTGGCCCTGCACGTGGATGCCGTGTGGGTGCGCCGCGCCGGCGTTGAAATGAGCGTACCCTACATGGAAGTGCAGGTGGGGGATCACGTTGTCGTACGGGCCGGATCCGCCGTGCCCGTGGACGGGACGGTGTTGAGCGGCGAAGGCATGATCAATCAGGCGTCCATGACCGGCGAGTCGCAGCCCGTTCATCGCAGTGCCCACGCTTCCGTTTATGCCGGCACGGTATTGGAAGAAGGGGAACTTGTGATCAAGGCGACAAAGGTGGGCGGCAATACCCGCATTCATGCGCTGGTCCGGGCCATTGAAGACTCGGAAACGCTGAAGGCCGCGGTACAGAGCCGTTATGAGCGCATGGCCGATGCCGTTGTCCCCTACAACTTCCTGGCGGGGGGCCTTGTGTATGCCGCGAGCCGCGATGTCATACGCACCAGTTCCGTGTTTCTCGTGGACTATTCCTGCGCGCTTCGTCTGCTCGCTCCCCTGGCCGTGCTGACCGCCGTCCGGGAAGCCTCCGATGCGGGCGTCCTGATCAAGGGCGGCAAGTTCATGGAAGCCCTTGCTCTTGCCGACGTCGTGGTCTTCGATAAGACGGGTACGCTTACCGAGGCCCGGCCGACGCTGGTAGACGTCATACCCTTCGACGGAACGGACGCCGACCGCATCCTGCGTCTCGCCGCCTGCCTTGAGGAGCATTTCGTCCATCCCGTGGGGCAGGCCGTGGTGCGCGCCTCGGAAAAAAAAGGCTTGAAGCACAAGGAAGAGCATACCGAAGTCCACTTCGTCGTCGCCCACGGGATTGCGTCTACCTGGCAGGGCAAGAAGCTGTGTCTCGGCAGCAGGCATTTTATTTGTGAAGACAACGGCGTTCGGCCGAACGCCGCGCAACAGAGCGTCATCGACCGGGAAACCGAAAAAGGCCGCTCCGTCCTGTACCTGAGCATCGACGACAAGCTCGCCGGTATTCTGCTGATTGAGGACGCCCTGCGCGCCGAGGCCCCGGCCGTTGTGCGGGCGCTGTATGCCGGCGGATTCAAACGCGTGATCATGCTTACGGGCGACGGAGAAAAAACCGCCGCCGCCATTGCCGCGCAGGCAGGCATACGCGAATTCAAGGCGCATATGCTCCCCGAAAGCAAGGCTGCCTTTATCCGCAAGTTGAAACAGGACGGCTTCACCGTGGTTATGGTCGGCGACGGCATCAACGATTCTCCCGCGCTTTCGGCGGCGCATGCGGGCATAGCCATGGCCGAAGGCGCGGATATCGCGCGCGAAGTCGCCGATATCGTGCTGCTCAACGGGAAACTGGAAGGCCTGCTCCTTGCGGAATACATATCCCATGCGATGTTGCGGAGAATCCGGTCCGGGTTTCGGACTTCCCTGCTCTGGAACAGCGTCTTCATGTTGGGTGGACTTGCGGGGCTGCTCAGTCCGCGTGTTTCGGCCTTTCTCCACAACGCGGCCACGGCGGCGGTCGCCGTCTCCAGCATGCGTCCTTATCTGCGCGGCGACGAGACACAACAGCCGCAGTGAGCAACCGAACTCCCGCGCGCAGGCGCCGGTTCCGGGCGCAGGCGCCGGTTCCGGGCGCATTGTCTTTTGCGCCGTGCGCCGGTATAGTACGCATATACTGTTTACCGTTTCACGGGCACAACCGTGCCTGCGTGATACGGCAGGTATACGTCGCGGGAGGAAAGATGGCTCTGTATCTGGTGACCGGCACGGCCGGCTTTATCGGCGCGGCTCTTGCCGCGGCTCTCCTGCGCGAGGGTCACGACGTCGTCGGCGCGGACAACCTGAGCACGGGGTTCAGGGAAAACGTGCCGGCCGGAACACGCTTTTTTTACGGCGACTGCGGCGCTCCCGACCTGTACAACGGGATTCTGCCCGCGCTGCCGTATGACGCCGTCTTCCATATTGCGGGGCAGAGCAGCGGCGAAATCAGTTTCGACGACCCTGTCTACGATTTGCGGGCCAACGCGGCATCCACCCTGCGCCTGTTGCGCTTTGCCCTGAACAACGGCTGCACGCGCTTCATTTACGCCGGAAGCATGTCCGTCTACGGGGTTCAGCCGGATACGCCGGTGCGCGAGGACGCCCCCTGCCGTCCGCTGTCCTTTTACGGGGTAAGCAAACTGGCGAGCGAGCGTTACCTGCAGTTGCACGAGCAGTTCGGCATACGCTTCACTTCGTTGCGTCTCTTCAATGTCTACGGGCCGGGCCAGAACATGACCAACATGCGCCAGGGCATGGTCAGCATCTTCATGTCCATGATGCTTGAGAACGGGCATATCCACGTCAAGGGCCGACCCGACCGCTACCGCGATTTCGTCTACATAGACGATGTGGTGCGGGCGTTTACCGCCTGCCTCGTCCGGCGGGAATCCGAAGGACGCATCATGAACATCGGCGGCAGCGGCAGACTGACGGTCGGCGCCCTGGCGGAAAAACTCACGGCCCTGTCCCCGACGCCGGTAAGCGTCAAGTATGCCGGCGGCACGCCGGGCGACGTACACGGCATATACGCCGACATTTCCCTTGCCCGCGAATGCCTGGGCTATACCCCCCAAGTGAGTCCGGACGAAGGCCTGGCGCGCATGTACGCCGCGCTCACGGCGCGGAGCCCCGCCTGATGCGCCCGGAGGGCCGTCCGGGGGAACTTTTCGCGGCCTTTTCGCGCATCAATGCGCGGGCGTTCAGAGACGACCGCCTCGTTTCCTGTCCCGTGCTGTCCAAGTCCCCCGACAACGGCGACGTGTTGCGGCATTTTCTGGCGCCGGAGCCGCGCAGGCCGCGCGGCCCGTTCTTCCTGTTCAAAACGGCATTGCGGTACGCGGCCGCCAATGTCGGGCACCTGCTCTTCATGCTCTGCGCGGCCCTGTTTATCCGCCTCCTGCGCTTCAGAATGCCGGCGGCTTTGCGAAATTGTTTTTTTGACGCCTCCGGCGGCCGGGGCTCCGCCCCGGACCCGGCAGGGGGAATGATTCCCCCTGCACCCCCCATTTGTGAAGGCCTAGTTTCAAAGGTAAAACGCTCTAACGCTTCCTTCTCTCAGGCTTCTTGCTCTTCCGTTCCGGATGAAACGCGAACGGGCTCAATACACGAAGCGCGACCGGAACCTGCGGACAGGGCGTTATTGAGCTTTGCGGACGGAGATTTGTCGGGGTCTGCAGGCGAAGCGGCGAACGGCGGCGGGGAATTGCTGATTCTGGACAGCTTCGCCGTGCTGCCTTCCTTGGCCCGCGAGGGCGTATACCGCGAACTGTACCTCGTCGGGCTTGAAGACGCCGCACACGCCGCGGGCCGTGAAGTTGTGACCCTGCTCCGCCTTTACGGCAGCCGCGACCCGCGCGCGCTGTGGAAAGCCCTCCGGGCGCTTGCGCGAAAAGGCAACGCCCTGACCGAAGTACACCTGCTGACCTGCGCGGACTGGGCGCGGCTCGTGCTGCATATGCTGCTGTATCCCGTGTCTCTGGCGCGTCTTGTCCGTTCCCTGCGCAAGCCCGAAGGCGAGTTACGGCGGCGCGGCAACGACCCGAACCTTGAGCGCGGGGCATCTACGCCGTTCCCTTCCCCGGAGGAATGCATACGCGAAGCCCTGATCGACTGTGCCGGGCAGTGTGTGCTGATCGGAGAATCCAGACGTCTGGCCGCCCGCCGTTTGGCCTTTCTGCTTTCATCCGTTGCGTCCGCGGGATCAACCGGGGGGAAGCGGCTCCCGCAGAACCCTCCGGGATGCGCCGGGCAAAGCCCGGATGCATCCGCAGCATCCGCGCGTCCGGCGCGCATTATCTCCTGGTACGAAAACCAGACGGTGAACAAAGCCTTTCAGCGCGGCCTGGCGCAGGCGGAGAAAGAGGGCGCGCGGCACATCCGCGTAACGGGGGCGCAACTCTTCATCTGGCCGGATAACCTGCTGAACAACCATGCGGATGACGTCGAGACGGAAATCGGCCTTGCTCCGGATTGCGTGCTGGTCAACGGCCCGTATTTTCTCCCGGAGCATTCCCGGCAACATTACGCCGTAGGCCCGGCCCTGCGTTACGGCGACATTTTCAGGTCCGTCGCGCGCCCTGCGGGCGACGCGCATGCAGACAAAGAAGGGCCGCGTTCCCCGCAGCCCTCTCCCGCCCTGGTTCTGCTGTCCTATCATCCGGAGGAAACCCGGCGCGTCCTGCGCCTGTTGCAACCGGCCGCAACGGAGAATCCGGCCGCTTTCGCGTACCGCTTTCACCCTGCGACCCGCATTGAGGACTTTGCCTCCCTTCTGCCTCCGGGGGCGCGCCTTGCCGGCGGTCCGCTGCGGGAAGCCCTGGAGGCGGCCGGAGCCGTCATAGGCGCGGGCTCCGGCGCACTGGTCGAAGCCGCGGCCGTGGGCGTACCGGTCCTGGCCGTTGAAGACCCTTCGGGTATGCCGGGTTTGGGCCTCAACTACCTGCCGCCTTACGGGAAAGGAGAACTGTGGGAAAGCGTCCGCGCCCCGGAGGATATCGCCCCCGCTTTGGCCTGTCTGCGCGCCTGCCTGAGTGATCCGGAGCGCCCGGCCAAGGTGCGGGCTTTCCGGGATATGCTTTTCTGCGAGCAGACGCCGGAGCGCATACGAGAGAGCTTCATGCTCGGCTGACGCAGCCGAGGAATTTCTGCTCAACCCTTTCCTTTATTTGAGCCAGCCTTTTTTTGCCGCGTATACGGCCAAGGCGCCGAACACGGTGCAAAAAATTCCGGCTATCCAGACACCCATCGCTATACCTCCTTGATAAAGGCCGAGGTCACGGTTTTTTTGACCACAGGGAAAAAAGCTGCTATTCCGCACAAAAAAAAGCAGGCCCAAACATTCCGCACACAGTACGGCACGCATCCCGCCTGTCTCGCGGCTCGACGGGCGGCGCGGCCCCTCGCCCTTCGTGCGCAGTAGGATAACACAACAATCCCGCACACGCCATGACATACATACGAAACCTGTTGCGCCGAAGTAAGGAGGATTTCTGCTCGGCCCGCGCCCGGCGGTGGCTTGCCGGCCTCAAAACCGACCTGTGCTCGCGCTGTTTCGCGGGCCTGCTGCTGATCTACCTTGTCGGCATCAGCGCCTTGCTCCGCGCCGATTATTTATTTCTGGACGATTTGGGACGCGCGATGACCGGCATGCGCGGCTGGGGGTCCGGCGGACGTCCTTTGTCCGACTTTCTTGCTTCCCTGTTTTATATGAGCAGCCGCACTTTCGACGCATCTCCCTTGACACAGCTTACGGCGACAGGCATTTTGGCCTTGGTATCCCTGCTGCTGCTCAAGGCCGTGCGCGTCAAGTTGTCCTGGTCCACGGTCCTCTGCGTTACGCCTGTCGGGTTGAGTCCGTATATCCTGGAAAACCTGTCCTTCAAGTTCGATTCGCCGTATATGGCGGCGGCGTTGCTTTTTGCCGTGCTGCCTCCCGCTCTGACTTTTCTGAAAAAAAGAAGCGTGATTTTTCTTGTTTCCGCGCTCTGCCTGTACTGCGCGTGCGCCTTGTACCATGCGGCCCTGGGCGCGTATGTGTGCATTGCGACCTGGCTGCTGCTTTCCGACCTGTCCTCGCGCAAGCCGTTGCGCGTTGCCCTGCGGCGAGCAGGCGCGCTTGCGTTGCCGTTTGTCGCCGGCGTGGGAGCCTTTACCGCCGTGTCCGGCGTTCTGAACAGCCTGAGCAGTTTTCATTCCCGTATAGTCAACGCGTTGGCGATACCCTCCCTGTCCGACATGCCTGCTGTGCTGGCCCGCAATATTCGAGTCTACGTTGAAGTCCTGTTCCACGACTGGAGCCCGAGTTGCTTCGGCTGGCTGATGGCGGCATGTTTCGCGCTTTTTGCCTCACTGACGCTTATGCGCCTGCACCGCAACCGGCGCAAGGACGGGCAGCGGAGAGGAGGAGAGGGCGGTTTTGCGCCGATCCCGCGCCTTGCGGCGGTACTGTTGCTGACGGCCTTCCTGCCTTTGAGCATTTTCGGTCTGCAGTTCTGCATGCAGAACCCGCCTTGGTGGGCGCGTTATTTTCAAAGTTTCGGTTTTCTGCCCGCTCTTTGTCTGCTCGGCATCCGCCGAACGGCGACAAAAGGCCTGCGCGGGAAAGCCGTCACGGCGTTGTGCGGGCTGATGACCGTGCAATTCGTACTTTTTGCCGATGTCTACGGCAATCTTCTGGCCAGACAGCGGGAATGGGAATTTCTGCATTTTGCCCCGTTGTACGCCGATCTGCGCAAGCTTGTCCGGGACGGTGACTGCAAAACCGTTACCTTTAAGGGGAGCATCGGACATACGCCGCTTATGCGTACCCCGGCTTCGAAATTCCCGATTTTGCGCAGGTTGGTGCGCGTTTACGCGAGTGAAGAATACAACGGCGGCTATTGGAGCAGCAAACAGTTGCGGATTTACGGAATCACCGCCGACCGCGTGACCGAAAATCCGCCCGCCTCCACCCTGAGAAGCGTCCGGACGGACAATGCCGCGTACACGATCGGGATAAGCCCGGACAAGACGGCCGTCGTGACCTTCTTCCCGGTGGAAGAAATCCCGCCCCTGCCCGAAATCTTGCGCTCCGATCTTGAGCGGCACTGAACACCGGAGTCAGTAATCTTGCGCTCCGATCTTGAGCGGCACCGAACACCGGTGTCAGTCCGCCTTCCTCTTGCCTGCTTTGAGGAAATATTGTCCTCCCATAGGCAGACGGCCGAGCGCCTTTTCCAGCCTGCGCCACACGTTGCCCCGCCAGGGGAAAAACAGGGTGTACCGGCCCGACAAATCAACAAAACCGGCACACCGCAGAAGTTCTCTCCCCGCGCCGAGGGACAGCATCTTCGCGCCCGCATCAAAGGGACAGGTGTTGAACATGCGGCGGGTCAGGGGATTGTGGGGGTTATGCTCAAAGAGCAGCAGCGTCCCGCCCGGTTGCAGCACGGCATACAGGGCGGCAAGCCAGTCCGCCCGTGTTTTTTCCGGGATATGGTGCAGTACGCAGACAGCCGTAATCAGGTCCGGCCTGCAGCCGGCATAGGTGAGGAGAAGGTCGCCCGGTTCGGCGATCCCGGCGAGTCCGGCCTCAGGTGCGACCTCGGCCGCCAGAGTCAACGATGCGGAGGAAACATCGCAGCCCAGTATTGTGGAATCGGGAAAATACTTTTGCAGAAAAGGCAGGTTACGGCCGACACCGCAGCCGAATTCAAGAATGCTTTTCGGTTCGTCCCGGACCAGTTTGCGGGCCAGAGCAATCTTGTACTCGGCGAAAAAGGACAGGTCGCCGCCGAAGCAGCCCAGATTATCCCGTTGCACCCGGTCGTATTCGGCGGCCGTTGCGTCGAATACCGCTGCATTATAGTCTTTCACGGCAATGCGTCTCAAGGATACGGTTTTGCTCGGGCATCGGGGGATTACCTGCGCATGGGCTGCATCGGGACGGCTTTTTTTACACCGCTGCTGCTCGACGACGGTTCATCGGCCAATGTGGTCAGAGCAGTGCGAAAACGACGGAAACTCGGCGAGTTGTTATTTTCCGCAACCATGAACGGCGTAATTTCCGATGCCCATTTGCACTTTTCCGCGCCCACAGCTTGCCGGCCTTTGGCTTTCAAGGCCGCCGCCCCACCTTCATAGACGGCATCAGCGAGCAGTTCCCAGGTTCCGCAAACGGAATCATTTTTATACCGTTGCAATACAGAGTCTCTCGCCTTGGGATACGCCTTCCTGACAGCAGGGATATCTCCCAGCAGCCACGCTTCACCTTCTTCTGTTGCCAAACAGAAACGCGTCTCCGGCGGACTATCCCCGCAGGCATCAAGCAAGTTCTGCAGTTCGTCGAGAAATTTGTGCTCATTTTTATCATCCAAGTCGCACACCACAATGACAACTGCTTTGTACGACGAGCCGTATCCTGCGAACGTTCTGCCGAAGCCCTTGAGCAACTTGGGCAGTTGATCCAATAATATTCGCTTGTTTGCTTCGGTATGCGATTTAAGATCTTTTGGGATATGCCCTATGCCTTTATACGAATGAATGAAGAAAGTATTTGCGCCGTTATCGCAACGGACAATTTTGGGGATGAGATTGTCCAGCGCTTTTTTGCCGGAACGGTCTTCAACAAGGATTGCAAAATGCACCGGTTACCTCGCATCCAGGTAATCGCTGTACCACAGGCCACCCAAAGGCAATCCCTCGGCGACCATATTTTTTATCAGAACGGCATCGCTTGCTCTGCGGATTGTCGCGCAGCCGTCGGCGCCTTTTTCAAGAATCCAGACCTCGTCAGGCTCCAAGGCATCAACAAGATACGGCTGATGCGTGGTAATGAACACTTGGGAACCGTCTTTACGGCCTGTGGCATGCTCGCGGAATTCCCGCACAAGCGATTCCAGCAGCTTGTGATATAAACCGTTTTCCGGTTCTTCAATGCACAAAAAAGGAGGCGGGCTGGGATCTTCCAACAACAGAAGATAGGCAAACATTTTCAATGTGCCGTCAGACATCTGTTGTGCAAAGAAGGGATTTTTAAAACCTTTGTCATTGAAACGAAGTAACAAACGACCGTCGTTGGTCTTTTCCGTATCAATCTTGTTGATTCCCGGAATTTTTTCCGCGATTTTATCCAAAATCGTCCGGAATTTCTTGGGGTGTTCCCGTTCCATAAACTGCACGACATTGCCGAGATTATCACCGTGAATATTCAGATGTTTCTGTGGTCCGGCAAGCGGCAGGCTCCGGGCGGCATCGGGGGTGAAA
>JAITEY010000174.1 GCA_031281815.1 Desulfovibrio sp.
TTTGACTATAAAAAAATTAATATACTGAAATTATTAGATATATTTTTTAAGAAGATGCATAAAAAGGCAAATAAGGCGGTTTCCGATGCGGTTTTTATGCGTGCCTTGTTAGACATGGGTTAGACATGGGTTAAGCTTGGGAAGATGCGGATAAAACGACGCTTACGGAGATATTGACGGCTCAGCGATACACTCACTGTTCACCTTTGTCCGGTTTGCCTTTAGAAAAATTGATTATCTTGGCGGCTCTTGATTGTTTATTCAGCATGTCTTTTGTTTTCAGCGGCCACGCGGCAGGCGAGTGGCGCGATGCCCCGTATGTACCGGTAAACAACGGCGGGGGTTCTGTCGGGTCAAGCTCATCCTCACTAAAAAACAGGAATCCATCTCTACGGTGGATTGGCGCGGCGCGACCAGCAGCCGATATTTCGTCTTCGGGCTGAACGCTGACTCCTTTCATTTTTGCATCAATGCCTATTGCATAGACAGTAACCCGAAGAGTGTCACCCAAGGCATCACATGGCACGACGCCGGGAACGATGTGAACGCTGGCATCTGCTGCCTCCCGAATGATGCCGACGATTTCATTTAGTTCGGAAGGCGCGGCATTGCCGGTAATGTTGATAAGTACGCTACGAGCATCGCCAAGAGAATGTCCGTCAAGCAGCGGGCTGGCAATTGCGCGCATGGCTGCCATTTGAGCACGCCTTTTGCCGGAAGCGCTGCCTTCTCCCATAATGCTCAGTCCGGCATCCTCCAGTAGAGCCTTTATTACCATAAATTCCACGCCGGTCTTGAGGGGCACCGTGTCCGAGTTTGAGCCGGATATACTCATCAGAACTCCCTTTGCGCTTGCTGACGCCAGAAAAAACTTCCGTTATCTTAATTTAATTTAAAGCTGTATGGAACAATATTTGCGGATAGATGCCTCGCAGTGCATGTATTGGCAGGGATGCAGAAAAAATTCCTAATTGCTCCATCCATATCATGCCGACAATCCGCGACAATACCTTCACAATAAACACTCACGTTAACCTTTCCATTCTTCTCCGCAAAAGCAGACCTATTTCCTAATGGTAATTGAAATAACCATAGTCGCAGTAGAAAAAAAATGTGGTATCCACAGTGTTCGGTAAAGACAGCAATGGCTTCTTTTTTCTCATCCACAACATATAAAGCATAGGCGAACTGTGCGAAAGAGCCATCCTCAAACTCAAAATGTAGTTCATGGCTGGTGGGGAAACCACCAGAGTCCAGCCCGTTTATACGGAGCATCAGTCCGGCGGATAGAGGGCGGCTAGGGCCGCGACCGTCCGGCGCACTTCGGTCCGCGCCTCTTCCGGGGCCAAGATTTCGGCCTGGGGGCCAAAACCCAGCGCCCAGGAAATGACCTCATCCAGGCTGCGGGCCGTGAATTCCAGAATCGTCCCGCCGGCGCCGTCAGTTTCCAGCGTCTGGTCCCGGCTCCAAATCCGCTCCCGCACATAGGTCGAGGCCGCGCCCGGCGTAAAACGCACCCGCACGCGGAAAGGCTCTTCCACGCTGAAGCCGAAAATCCCGTCTTCCGGCAGAGCCGGCAGCGTAAGAGACGCGAAGCTCCGCCGGGTCAACGTCACCTCACGCAGCCGATGCACGGCCAGAGAGAGCGGGGCGTCCTTCGCAATCTCCATCCGGCCTTTTCCGGCGACCAGCCAACCCTGGACATACAGGGCTTCACGGAAACTGAGCAGGCGGGCCGGGGCGAAGTCGTATTCCCGGCTCTCCCCGCCGGCAACGCTCCGGTAGCTGACAGAGAGCGCCGTTTTGCGGCGCATGGCAGCGCGGATGCGCTCAAGAAAAGTCTGAAACGGAGTGTAGTCTATGCTCCCCTTGGTCAGGACGGCGGCGCGGGACAGCAAAAGATCCGCAGCGTCCACTCCGTCCGGCAGCAGTGCGGCGGCGCGGTCCAGAGCATGTTCCATATCCGCGCGCATCTTCCCCGGCAGCAGGTGGAGAACGAAGTCCCGGCACAGGACGAGTTGTTCCAAGGCTTCCGGGGAAAGGGCCAACATAGGTCGCCGGGCCGGGCGCTGCATACGGTAGTAAGAGCGTCCGCTCCGGCTCTCCCGGATAAGACCCTTTACGCTGCCGGCCTCCATCTGATCCAGCAGACGCAACACGGTTTGCTTGGAACAGTGCAGCGTGTCCGCCAGTTCGGTCAGCGAAAATTCCCGGCCGCTGAAAACAAGCAGACTGTACAGAACCAGCAGCTTCTGGCCGGAGGTGGCTTCCCCGTCTTTTTTCCCCGGCATTGGCATTCCCTCGCTTCAGTGCATACTCAGGCCTTTTTGTGCCATAATTCGGAACAGCCCGGCAAGAACAATTTAGTGCGCTGCTTCGGGTCCGGGGAACCTGCTGTATGGAGAATTGAAACCCTATACTCACACCATCCCCATGCCGTCACAGCCTCGGATCAACCGGTTCGCTCTCCAGCGCCAGCACGCCGAACACGCACTCATGCACGCGATACAAAGGCTCCTTGCGAACAAAACGTTCCAGGGATTCTACACCCAGTGAAAATTCGTGTAGGGCCAGTCTCCGTTTCTTGCCGAGATTGCGTGGTTTCAGGCGCGGCAGGTTCTCGGGCAGCAGGTATTCGGGGCCATAAATAATTCGCAGATATTCAGGACCGCGCATTTGACGGCGAGCTGCAGGAGTCTGCCACCTTCGGTCGCGATGAAATCATAAGGCTTGACGACCATGCCCTCCCCGCCCCTGTCGGTCAGGTCCCGCCACCAGAGCTCGGCTCCGGTCATGTCCTCATCGCTGGTCGTATCCACAACGAGGTACGGGGTGGCGACCAACAGGTCATCGTCCCCCGTGCAGTATCGGGCGATGTTGTCCATGTGCCAAACGTGATCCTGTTTCACATGGACAGCGCCTTCTGTGGCCAGAATGTGGAAGGGCGCAAGACTGACGCCCTCAAGCCCGTTGACCGGCCGGCAATAGGGCCGGTACGCGTTGACATATTTTTTCAGCGCGGCCGCGCGAGCTTCGAAATTACGGAGCAAAGCCGCCAGGTCCAGCGATTGGCCTGAAACACCGGGAGCCGCTTCGCCATGCCCGCAGCCGCGGGCCAGCGCGGCGCGCACGGCGCCGATAGCCGCTCCGAGGCCATGCAGACCCGCCGCTCCCGTCGCCGCATACTTTTTTTCAATCAATTCCCAAGCCTTGGCCGACCAAGGCATCAATTCACAGTCCAGGCAGACCCAATCGGTGCCGAAATTTTCCCAAAAACTCGATCTTTCAAGCTGTGCCTGTATCCTTTCCAAAAATTCCGTTTCCAGTGCTCTGTCCTCAAAAAATCGCCGGCCGGTCCGCGTATAACAGACGCCGCAAGAACCGTCCTCCACGCCGAAACGGGTCCGGGCCGCATCCACACTGCGGCAGACGACAACCACGGCCCTGGACCCCATGTGTTTCTCCTCGCAGACAACCTTGCCGATGCCGTGCGTTCTGAAATAGGCAAAAGCCTCACGAGGATGTTCAAGAAGGTCTTCCCGGTCGCTCGTTTCACAGGGGGACATGGTCGGCGGCAGATATATGAGCCGGCGCGGATCAACAGCGAAACGACTCATGGTTTCAAGGGCTGCCAACGCATTTTCCTCGCGGATGACGATATTCGCGCTCAGACGGGTGTTGATTGACCGTTTACCCAGCACGTCCTCAATGGCGGGAAGATCGGCAAAAGCATCCCGTGCCGCATCCGCATCCGCAGCCTTATCCGGAAGGGGGTGGACCGCTTCGTAGTAAGCCGAGCCGGCCGGAACGGAAACCAGTTCCCTTTCCGGGTAGCGACAGGCCGTCAGACTGCCGCCGAACACGCAGCCGGTGTCAATACAGAGGGTGTTGTTGCGCATGTCGGGCTCAGGCATCGGCGTATGCCCATAAACAACCAAAGCCTTGCCGCGATATCCGCTTGCCCAGTCGGAGCGCACCGGCAGGCCGTATTCGTCGCTTTCCCCTGTCGTATCCCCATAAAGGGCGAAGGAGCGCACCCGTCCCGAAGCGCGTCCTTGGTACTCTTCCTTCATCCCGGCATGGGCCGCGACAAGTCTGCCGCCGTCCAGGACAAAATGGCTGATCAGGCCGGCAAGAAAGGCTTGTACACGGGCGGAGAATGCTTCCGGTTGCAGGGAAAGCTCCTCCACGCTCCTGTCCAGGCCGTGAGTCACCTGCACGTCTTTGCCGTTCAGTTTACGCAGCAATTTTGCCTCGTGGTTGCCGCAAACACAAAGCGCCGATCCCTGTTCGCAAGCGTCCATCACGAACTTGAGCGTGTCGGCAATTTTTGGTCCCCGGTCAACAACATCTCCCAAAAACAGGAGCTTTCGGCCTCCGGGATGGCTGACGGCGTATTTTTCACCCTGTTCGGCGACAGTGTAGCCAAGCTTGGCCAGCAGAGTTTGCAGTTCATCAAAGCAACCGTGTACGTCGCCGATGATATCGAAGGGACCGCGTTCCTCCGAGCGGTTGGTCCACAGGGGCTGCCGTTCTATTTCCGCCTGAGCGATCTCCTCGGGGCTGTTCAGGACATACAGGTACCGGAAGCCCTCGCGTTTGAGAGTTTTGAGCGAACGGCGCAGATTGCGACAATGCTCACGCACGGCGTGTTCCGGCAGACGTCTGTCGGCGCGCCGGCTGTTTCTCTCCTGACAAAGCTTTTCCGGCATATTCAACACAATGGCGACCGGCAGGCAGTCCTGCGATTTTGCGAGTTCCACCAGCGGAGCGCGGGAAGCCGGCAGGACGCTGGTGGCGTCCACAACGGCGAGTTTTCCGAAGCGCAGGCGCTTGGCCGCGATATAACGCAGAACCTCAAACGCCGGCTCTGT
>JAITEY010000171.1 GCA_031281815.1 Desulfovibrio sp.
GTCGACGAACAGTTGCTTTTTCTGTACATTGTCTACGCGCGGGGCCGGGGCTTGGGGAAACGCAGCCTGGCCAGACGGCTTTCCGCCTTGCGCGGTTTTTTCGCCTTTGCCCGTGAAGAGGGCGAGCTCGACGAAGACCCGGCCCGTTTTCTGGAAAACCCCAAATTCGCCCGGTCCCTGCCCGAGGTCCTGAGCAGGGAGGAAATGAACGCGATTCTGGCGGCCCCCGTGCTCACGGACAAGCTGGGCTTCCGGGACCGCACCATGCTTGAGCTTCTCTACGCCTCGGGGCTGCGCGTTTCGGAACTCTGCGCGTTGCGCGCCCTGGATTTCGACCCGCAGGCCAACCTGCTGCGCGTCTTCGGCAAAGGGGCTAAAGAGCGTTTCGCGCCGGTCCACGCCGAGGCCGCAGGGTTTCTGTCGGACTACATCCGGCATTGGCGGCCCCTGTTCTCCCCCAAGGCGCCGGAACTCTTTCTCAACCGCTCCGGCAAGGCCCTTTCGCGCGTCGCCGTGTGGAAACTGGTGCAGCGTTACGCGTTGCAAGCCGGAATCAAGGCGGACATTTCTCCCCACACGTTCAGGCATTCCTTTGCCACGCATCTGCTTGAAGGCGGCGCGGACCTGCGCTCCGTGCAGCTTCTGCTGGGACACGCGGATATAACGGCCACGGAAATTTATACGCATGTGCAGCAGGAACGCGTGACGGCCGTACACCGCATGTATCACCCGAGGAACAAAAGTTGATTCCGTTTTCGGCAAAAACGGCGTATCAAGGAAACGCGGAATCAGGAAAACGCGGAATAGAATTCGGGGCGCTGCCCCAAACCTCGACAGGGCATGATGCCCCCGCATGAGGGGGTCCGGGGGAAATCATTTCCCCCGGCAGAGTCCGGGACAGAGTCCCGGCCGCCGGAGGCATACAAAATCAACGTCGCGGTGTTCCAATGTCCGGCCCCGCGCCGGCTCAGGCCGGCTGCCGGAGGCGTATACACCAACATTATTTTTGCAATCAGCCGTCAGGACACAGCGCCATGCCCGACCTCCTGCGCCCCGCATGCGTGATCACCGCCCATGTCAACGCCGACTACGATGCGCTGGCCTCCATGGTCGCGGCGGGTAAACTGTACCCCGACGCCGTGCTGCTCGCGCCGCCGACGATGGAACGCCGCTCCCATCCGTTTACCGATAACCTTACGACCATGTTCGCCATGCATAAGCCCGGAGAATGCGACCTTTCCGCCGTCCGGCTGCTGGTGCTGACGGACACCCGGCAGCGGCAGCGCCTTGAGCACATAGCTCCGCTTTTCGAGGGCGGCCGGCCCGAAATCCATGTCTACGACCATCACCCGGCCTCGGACCGCGACATTGAAGCCGATTATCGCGTCATCAAGGACTGGGGCGCGACCACGTCCATCCTCACTCATCTCATCATGGAACGCGGCACGCCGCTCACGCCCGATGAAGCCACCATGCTCGGCCTGGGCATTTACGAGGACACCGGTTCCTTTACCTTCACCTCAACCACGGAACACGACTTCACGGCCGGAGCCTTTCTGCGCGGCCGGGGCATGAACATGCGGATCATCGCCGAACTGACCGGGGAGGACATGACCCGCAAGCAGATACAGGCCCTCGGGACCATGATTGCCGGCGCGGAGGTGCACTCCATACGCGGCATACCGGTGACTGTTGCCGAAATCGCGCTGGACGGCTTTCTTGAGGATCTGGCCTCGCTGGTCAACAAGTTCATGGAAATTGAAAGGCTGAACGTCGTCTTCACCTTGGCCTCAATGGACGGCAAGGTCTACCTGATTGCGCGCAGCAGGCTGCCGGAAGTCAACGTCGGCCGGATATGTTCGTCCTTCGGCGGGGGCGGGCATGCTTCGGCGGCCTCGGCCGTCGTTAAAGACCGCACCCCTGCGGAACTGCGCGCTGCCCTCCTCGCCCTGCTGACGTCCATCATCATCCCTCAGATGACCGTAGGCAGGCACATGTCCTCCCCGGCCGTCACCATCAGCGACCGCATGAGCATAGGCCAGGCTGAAGACCTTATGAACCGCTACGGGCTCAAAGCCGTGCCTGTGCTGTCCGCGGACGGGAGCGGGGGCATGGGCCTGATTGAACAGCAGACGGCTTCCAGGGCCTGCGCGCACAAGCTCGGCGACCAGCCCGTAACGGAGTACATGCAGCGCAACATCGTCGCCCTGACGCCCGATTCCGGCCTGTACGAAGCGGTGGACATCATCCTGACGCAGCGTCAGCGGCTGGTGCCCGTGCTGCGGAACGACGCCGTGGTCGGGGTGCTGACGCGCACGGACGTCATACGCCTGCTGGTGGACGACAGCCTGCGCATTCCCGAAGGCGCGCCCCTGGCCCGCGAACACCGCGAAAGCAGCATTGCGCAGATGCTTGAAGAACGCCTGCCCGGAGAAATTTTCGCCCTGTTGCGGAAAGCCGGCAGCCTGGGGGACAAACTGGGCATGTCCGTGTTCGCCGTCGGCGGTTTCGTGCGCGACCTGCTGATGGGTAACCCCAACCTGGACATAGATTTGAGCGTGGAGGGCGACGGCATACGCTTCGCGGAATTGCTGGCCGCCGAACTGGGGGGGAAAGCGCGGCCGCACCGCAAATTCAAGACAGCCGTCGTTTCCTGCAAAGACGCGCGCGGCGCGGAACGGCGCCTGGATGTAGCCACGGCCCGCCTGGAATACTACGAGTATCCCGGCGCCCTGCCGACCGTTGAGCTGTCTTCCATAAAAATGGACCTCTACCGGCGGGATTTCACCATCAACGCCCTGGCCGTGCAACTCAACGCCGCCCGCTTCGGCACGCTTATCGACCCGTTCGGCGCGCGGCGGGATATGAAGGAGCGCACCCTTGCCGTGCTGCATTCCCTCAGTTTTATTGAGGACCCCACGCGCATATTGCGGGCCGTGCGTTTTGAGCGGCGCTTCAATCTCCGCATCGGCGCCCAGACCGAGCGCCTTATCAAAAACGCTTTGTCTCTGGGCATGCCCGCCAAGTTGTCCGGCGCCCGGCTTTTTCACGAACTGTGCAACGTCTTTGAGGAAAAGGATGTCCCGGCCTGCATACGCCGTCTGGACAACTGGGGGTTGCCGGCCTCGATTCATCCCCTTCTCCGGCTCACCCAGCAAAAAGCCCGGCTTCTGGCCGCCGTCGACGAGGTGTTGAGTTGGTACCGCCACCTGTACAAAGACTATGCCCCGGTCGTCCGGCAACCCTACCTGCTGGCCTTTTGCAGCGGGGCGAGCCGGCCGGAAACGGCCGAACTCCTGGAGCGTCTGGCCTTTACGGGGAAACAGGCGGGGGAGTTCCTGCATATGCGCGAGCAACTCCGCACGCTGTCTTCGGAACTCGCGGCCCTGCGCCGGACCGGGGATCCCGCGCCGGGCGTGCTCTACGAGATGCTCAGTCCCGCGCCTGTGGAAGGACTGCTGTACCTGATGGCCAAGTACGGGCAACACAACAGTCTCGGACGCGATATTTCCTTTTATCTCACTGCGTTGTCCGGAGCACGGGCCGATATCGACGGTCGGGACATCCTGGCCATGGGCGAAAAACCCGGACCTTTTGTCGGGGAAATCCTGCGCCGTGTGCTGGCTGCCAAACTGAACGGCTATGCCGTAAGCCGGGAAGACCAACTGCGTCTCGCCTGGCAATACGTGTGCGCCCGCCGCGCGGGCGACGACACCGTGCCGCAGCTTGACGAGATACTGCGCGGCAGGACATAAGGACACCCGATAAGTTCACGCCGCAGCACCCGAAGGTCGGCTTGCTGCGTGGAGTAATCGCGGACATATAAGGACACCCGATGGTTCATGTTACAGCACAGCGACGGGGCGGGCAGGTACGCCTGCCTGCCGGGCCGATCTTGGCCGTCTGCCTTTTCCTGTCCGCCCGCGCCGGCGCAGGCAAAGGCGCTTACGACGGCCCGCCCTGCGCCGACGTCCTGAATCTGCCGCAGGATTTGCGGGTCTACGCGGAAGCGGCGGGCGGCAGCCGGCGGTTGCTGCCGCCGGAGGCGCAGGCGCGTGTCGCCGAACTCGGCGCCGAACGCTTTTTCAAACCCTGGCAGCACGACAAGCCTCCGGCATACATTAAAAAACTGCTTCAGACGAACTTCGGTCTGAAGCCTGACCGGGCCTACATAGACGAAACCCGGCCTTTTCCGCCGGAGACCTGGAAGGCGCTTGAAGCCGAAGCGAACAAACAGTCCTTCGGACGCGGCGCCGGCCCGGCCGTTACTCTGCGCCACTGCGACCTGCGCGCCGCGCCGACTTCCCTGCGTTTCTATCTGCGTCCTGATCTTCCCGGCGAGGGGTATCCTTTTGATTATTTTCAGGAAACGTCGTTACCGCCGGGCGTGCCGCTGTACATCTGCAACATCTCGGCGGACGGGGCCTGGATGCTGGTGGAAAGCCCCGCGGCGGCGGGCTGGCTGCCCGCGCGCGATGCGGCGCGAACGGACGAGGCGTTCATGCGGCTGTGGCGCTCGCGTCCTCTGGTTGCCCTTGTGCGCGACGGGGTCGATGTGGGCGGAACGCGCGCGCATATCGGCACCTTGCTGCCTCTTGCGAGCCGGAGCGGGGACGGTCAGGTCGTCTACCATCCCCGGCGCGGCGTTTCAGGCAACGCCGAAGCGGCGACTGCCGTTCTGCCCCAAGGCAGCGCCGTGACGGTGCCTCTGCCGTTGACTGCCGACAATGTGGCCGCTGTGGGCAACGCGATGATGGGGCAGCGTTATACCTGGGGCGGGCTGGACGAGGGACGGGACTGCTCGGCGCTGACGCGGGACGTTTTTGTGCCCTTCGGTCTGTACCTGCCCCGCAATTCGGCGGCTCAGGCCAAGACGGGCCGGGTCGTCACGCCGGCCGGCGCAGGCGGCATGGATGCGCTGATCGCGCGCGAGGCGTTGCCTTTCCGGTCACTTATCCATCTGCCGGGACATATCGCGCTTTATCTCGGCGTTTATGAAGGGAAGAACCTTATTTTCCACAATATCTGGGGGTTGCGCACCCGTGATGCCTCGGGCGGTTGCGACAACCGGGCCGTCATCGGCAAGGCCGTCGTCACAACGACGGATCCGGGCAGGGAACGCCCGGACCTTTGCGCCGGAAAAAGCCTGAAGGACCGCATGGATAAAATCGTCCTGCTCTTCGAGTAACAGGAGTTCCACAGCAAAACCGCGTCTGTGCAGTTTTCCGGATTAACAGGGCTGTCTTGATTTTCACAGCAAAATCATTACATATACAATGAGAACCGGGGGAACAGCCATGGCAACGACAAACATTCAAGTCCGAGTTGACTCGGATCTCAAGGCTGAAGCTGAACAACTGTTTTCTGATATCGGCCTGGATATGCCTACGG
>JAITEY010000250.1 GCA_031281815.1 Desulfovibrio sp.
ACAGCGCCCGTGCGCTCTTCGCCGGCGCTTTTTTCCGTCGTGCCGTTACAGTTTTCCGGTTTTTTGCCGTTGTCCGGGGATGCGTTCATCGGAATTTCCTTATGCCGGCCTGCAACCGCTCCCTCAGGGGAGTTTCCGGGCCGGCTCCCGGCAAAGCCGGGAATATCGTTTCTATACCCCTTTCCTTCAGGGAGAGGCAAGCAGTCCGGCTCCGACTGCCGGAACGGGGTCAGCTTGCGAACGGGGGCCTTTGAGGAATGAAACGCGGCGTTCTCCGGCTGCAGATGCTGTGAATGAAAACATTGCCCGCCGCCCCGATGCACATGCCGGCCGCAACATCGCTCAGGTGGTGCATCAGCAGATAGATGCGGGAAAAACCCAACAACGCGAGCAGCAGACCCAGCAGCAGGGAAAGCGCGTACTTTCGGAATACGGATGCCGTGCAGGACACGGACAGCGCAACGGCCGCGGTATGCCCGGACGGAAAGGAATGCTGGTCCGTGTCCATGAAAGAAAAGGGCGCGGCTTCCGCTCCGTTCAGGACGGCATAGGGTCTGGGCAGTCCGGCGCTGATTTTGATGACTCGGACCAAAAGGAAGGCAAAACAGGCCTGAGCGAGAAAAAATACCAGCGCGAAACGCAGAAGCGGCCTGTTTTTCGTGAGCGCGGCGCGCAGCAGCACGATGCCGTAGGCGGCATAAAAGAAAAAGGGCACCACCCGGGACAGTTCCCGCATGACGGACGTGAGGACGGGGTACTCGGCGCCGATACGCGCAAAAGCGGCGGTTACGGCGTCGTCCGTGCCGACGAAGACACACAGCAGGCCGAGGGTCACGGCGAGGGGCGCCAGACAGACAAGCTGGTGCGCCCACGGGAAGCTTGAAGGCGTCGCGGCGTCGGCATGCATGGCGGAAATATAGAGAAGCCTGAAAAAGTCGCAAGCATTTTTTTCGTCCGCGTCGCCGCGTTGTGCGCGGAGATTCCTTCTTGACTCCCGGCAAGGCCGGGAATACCTTGCGGGCACAGCTTTTCCCCGAAAACGGACATCGCATCCGGTCTCTATCCGCTTCCACGTCGTCCCCGCGCGGCGGCGGCCGGTGCCGGTTGCCGGCAATACTACGCACAGGGACGACATACCAAGGAAAAACGTTGTGAAACGCCGTTGCCGCATCACATATCTTCTGAGCCTCCTGCTGCTTTCCGCACCGGGATTCGACAATGCCGCTTACGGCGCAAGCCGCGCCGAATCAGCGATTACTTCGGCCGCAGCAGGCAAATGCGATGAAGCGGCTGTCGAAGCCGCCGCCGTGCCGGAGCAGGAACCCGGCGCCGTCGAGGCCTGCATCGCCGCCGCCCGCTGTTACGCAAAACAGAACAAGCCCGCCGAAGCCGTCCCTCTCCTGGAAAAGGCCCTGGCCGTCAACGCCGAAAACGAGGATGCCGTCACCGGTCTGGCCGCGGCCCTGCTCCAAACCGGCGAACACGACAAGGCCAAAGGACTGCTGACCGGCCTGCTGGACAAAAAACCGGCCTCCGATGAAGCCCTGACCTTGCTGGTCTTCCTTGCCGAACAGGACGGTGATGCGGCAACGGCGGAAAATTATCTGAAGAAACGCCTGGACCAGGACCCCGACAACGACAATCTGCTGTTCCGCCTCGGAGATTTCTACCTGGGCTCCGGAACCCCGGACAAAGCCGTTGCCCTGTTGGAAGCCCGGCTGGAACGCAAGCCCGACGCGCAGGCGGTGCGCAGCCGCTTGGCCGGATTGCTGGCGTCCTCGGGCAAGAGCGAGCAGGCCCTCGCCCTTCTCGACAAGGCGCCGAAGCAGGACGGCGACATCAAATTGGTCAGGGCGGGCATCCTGTTGCGCGTCGGCCGTCTCGACGAAGGCGAGTCGACCCTGAAAGCGCTGCTGGATGATCCCAGGGACAAGGCGCAGGCCGACGAGGCGCGTATCGGGCTGACGGAACTGTATATGCAGACCGGCAGGGCAGGGGAGGCGGAAAAGCAGGCCGATGCCTTAATAACGGCAAACCCCGGCAGACCGGAAGGCTATCTCATACGCGGGCGCATCCGCTATGCCGAAAAGAATTTCGCAGGCGCCGCCGACGACTTTGAGACGGTCGTCAAGGCAGTTCCCGACGACTACCGGACCGCGCTGTCCCTTGCCGAAGCCCGCAATGCAGCGGGCAACACCCAGGCTGCCGAAAACGCCGTAACCCGCGTGCTGTCGAACGCGCCGCAGTACGCCCCGGCCTACCTCACCCTGGCTGATATCTATCTCACGCGCAATATGCCGGACGCGGCATTGATGATTCTGGACATGGGCCGCAAGGCGGTCCCGGACGACACCTCCATCCCCATGGCCGCCTCCGCTGTCCTGTCCCAATTGCAGCGTTACGGCGATGCCGTAAAAATGCTGGAACAGCCGGCGGAGAACAAGAACCCCCAGGTGGCCGAAACCGCCTTGTTGCGCATTGCCGCGCTGTACACGGCCCAAAAGAATATCGCCAAGGCCGTGGCCGCCTATGACCGCCTGCTCGCGCTCAACCCGGCCTCGACCATCGCCGCCGAAGGCCGCATCCGGGCGCAAATCGGCGCGAAACAGCAAAAAGCCGCTCTGGTCTTTGCCGAGAAACGGCAGAAAGATCGCCCCGACGATGCCGCCGCCGCCTTTATGGTCGGGGAATGCGCCGTAGCCGCGGGCGACGCGCAGAAAGCGGAAAAGTCCTACCTCCGCGCCCTTGATCTCGCCCCCTCCTGGGAACAGCCCCTGCTGATGCTGGTCCGCATTTACGGCGCGACCAAACGTGCCGACAAGGCCGTAAAACTCTGCAGCGACCTGTATGCCGCGCACCCGGACAACCTCAACGCCGCAATGTACGCGGCCATGATCCTGGAACAGACGGGCAAATTTTCCGAGGCCGAAACCCGCTACCGCAAACTCATCGCGGACAAGCCGGAATACCTGGCCGCCGCCAACAATCTGGCCTTTCTCCTGACCCGGCACAAGCCTACACCGGAACGCCTGGAGGAGGCCGAGGAACTGGCCGGCAAGGCCGCCGCCGGCGGCGCCTCGCAGCCTCTGGATACCCTGGGCTGGGTACGTATGCTGCGCGGCAACGCCGCCGGAGCGGAAGAAACCCTGCGCGGAGCGCTGGCGGCCAAACAGGACAATACCTTTGCCCGTTACCACCTGGCCGAAGTGCTGGCCGCATCCGGGGATGAGGAAAAAAAGAAGGAAGCCGAGGAACTGCTCAAAGCGCCTGCGGCCGATAAAGCTTTTCCCTTGCGGGCCGATGCCGAAAAACTGCTCAAACGCCTGCGCGGCGCCGCGCCTGCCGCTGCGGCGCAGGCCAAGCCCGCACAGGCGAAACCCGCGCAGGCCAAACCGGCGCAAAGCAAACCCGCTCGGAATAAACCGGCGCAGAGCAAGCCCGCCCGGAATAAACCGGCATCGGGCAAAGGCGCCGCATCCGCCGGGTAGAGCAATGTAACCTTGAAAGTCTACATCGCTTCCAACGAGATGGAGATGTCATGACCGATGCCCGTGATTCCGGCCTGCCCGCGGGCTACGAGCCGGAAGCCGTAGAGGCGCGCCGCCGCGCTTTATGGGAAGACCGGAAGCTGTTTACCCCCGACCTCGGCGCGGATGCCGAAGCCGGCGCTTTTTCCATCGTCATCCCGCCGCCCAACGTCACCGGCAACCTGCACATGGGCCATGCCCTGAACCTGACGTTGCAGGACATCCTATGCCGGCATCAACGCCGGCTCGGCAGGCAGGTGCTGTGGGTTCCCGGCGAAGACCACGCCGGCATCGCCACTCAAAACGTCGTCGAACGCCGCCTGAAGGAAGAAGGCGTCAGCCGGCACGATTTGGGACGCGAGGCGTTTGTTGAACGGGTTTGGCAATGGAAGGAAGAATACGGCAACAACATACGCCGCCAGATAAAGGCGATGGGCGCGTCCGTGGACTGGAGCAGGGAGCGTTTTACCCTCGACGAGGGGTTGTCACGCGCCGTGCGCAAGGTGTTTGTCCGCCTGTACCACGAGAGGATGATTTACAAGGGGTTGTATATCGTCAACTGGTGCAGCCGTTGCCGCACCGCCCTGGCCGACGACGAGGTCGAACACAGGACGCTCAAGGGCATGTTGAGCTTTGTCCGCTATCCTTTGGAAGACGGTTCCGGACACATCACCGTAGCGACCACCAGGCCGGAGACCATGCTCGGCGACACGGCCGTGGCCGTACACCCCGAAGACGAGCGTTACCGGGCTCTGATCGGGAAAAAGGCGCGCCTTCCCCTGCTTGGCCGCGTCCTGCCGATTATCGCCGACCCCTATGTGGACCGTGAATTCGGTACGGGCGCGCTCAAGGTCACTCCGGCCCACGATACCGACGACTGGCGCCTGGGCCGCAAGCACGGGCTGGAGTGCGTACAGGTCATCGACGAAGACGGCAACATCAACGACAACGGAGGGGTTTATGCGGGCCTGTCCAGGGACAGGGCGCGCGACCGGATCGTCGTCGACCTGCGCGACGGCGGCTTTTTGGAAGAAGAGCGCCCCTGTGAGCACAATGTCGGACACTGCTACCGTTGCGGGTCAATCATCGAGCCGTTGCCTTCCACGCAGTGGTTCGTGTCCGTCAAACCTCTGGCGGAAAAAGCCCGCACGGCGGTGCCGGAGCAAACCCGCATCTTTCCTTCCTCCTGGGTCAAAACCTACTACACTTGGCTGGACAACATCCGCGACTGGTGCATAAGCAGGCAGATATGGTGGGGACACCGCATCCCCGCGTGGACTTGCGAAGTGTGCGGTACGCTTATCGTGCAGGAGGACGCGCCGCAACGCTGTCCCGAATGTGCGGGGAGCAAGTTGACGCAGGACTCCGATGTGCTTGATACATGGTTTTCCTCCGCGCTTTGGCCTTTTTCCACCCTCGGCTGGCCGGACGACACCCCGGAAATGCGGCGTTTTTATCCAACGAGCGTGCTGGTCACCGGCTTCGACATCCTTTTTTTCTGGGTGGCGCGTATGCTGATGATGGGCCTGCATTTCACGGGCGAGGCGCCTTTCCGGCACTGCTATATTCATGCTCTGGTGCGTGACGCTCAGGGTAAAAAGATGTCCAAGTCGTCGGGCAACGTCATTGACCCGCTGCACATGATCGCCCGCTACGGCACGGACGCCCTGCGTTTCACGCTGGCGGCCTTTGCCGCCATGGGCCGGGATATCCGTCTTTCGGAAGAACGCATTGAAGGCTCCCGCCATTTCATGAACAAACTGTGGAACGCCGCGCGCTTCGCGCTCATGAACGCGGACGGGACGCCCGCCGCGCTCGGCCCCGGCGTGGTTCAGGGGCTGCACCACCGCTGGATTCTGTACCGCCTGGAAGACCTGAAAACGCAGCAGGGCGCGGCATTGGACGAATACCGTTTCAACGACGCCGCCCAGGCGCTGTACAAATTCGTCTGGGGTGAGTTCTGCGACTGGTATCTGGAACTGATCAAGACCGAACTGCGGGGGGAGGGCAGACCGCTCGCGCAGTCGGTGCTTTTTACCGTTTTGCGCGAAACCCTCGTGCTTCTGCATCCCCTTGTTCCGTTCATCACGTCGGAACTGTGGGACGCCCTGCCCGGCCGGGCAGCCGTCAAGGACATAGCCCTCATGCCCTTCCCCGCGCCCCGCGACGTCGCGGACTATGCTGAAGACGCCGGGCGCATGGAACTGCTCCAGGGGGCGATAACGGCCGTGCGTACTATTCGGGCGGAACTGAATATTCCCCCTTCGCGCAAGGCCGCCGCGCTGATACGTCCGCGTGACGCGGCGGCGCGGGCGCTGTTCGAAGAGCAACGGGAAGTCTTCACGGCGTTGGCGGGGCTGAACGACCTGCGTATAGACCCGGCGGCGGAAGCCCCGCGGGCTTCCGCGAGCGCGGTGTCCTGCGGCAGCGAAATCATTGTGCCCCTCAAGGGATTGGTTGACTTTGCCGTGGAAGCGGCCCGCCTGGACAAGGAACTGGCGAAATTGGGCAAAGAGCGCGCAGCCCTGTCGGCCAAACTGGCCAATGCGGCCTTTGTGGAAAAGGCGCCCGCTGAAATCGTGGAACGCGACAGGGCGCGCACGGCGGAACTGGAACAGGCCGAGGCCAAGCTGAACGTTTTTCGGGAAATCTTCAGGCAGGAACCCGCCGCAGGAAACTGAAGTGCCGGGGAAGCCGGAATAGGAATCTCACGGACGCATTCACTCGAAAAATTCATCGCCGGGGATAATCCGGCTCTTGCGGTAAAACGACGCCCAGGCAAACCACATGGAGTCGACGGCAAGCACGGGCTTCAACGTCCGGTCGCGGAAGCGCCCGTAGCCGCAGTCCCCTTCGGGCGACCAGCGGCTTTTGCTCAATTCGTCCACGATTTCATCTTCAAACACGGTAAAACGTAAGGGATCCTCAAGGTCGGGCAAGTTGCGCTCGAAAATGCGCACGGCGTCCATGTCCCGGTCATGGAACGCGACCATGGGCACGTTGCCCAACGTGAAATTGACTACCCGCTCCTTGCGCACCTCGTCCTTGATCACCGCGCCGAACGCCTCTTCAACCTCAATGCCGAGCACGCGCTTTTTCGGATGCAGCCTTGTGTCGATATAACTCACGGGAAACGGCAGACGCGTGTCGTCGTAATACGTGTCCCTGCGGTCATAACTGCCGTACGGGTCTTTGCCGTAGGAACGCTTGAAGCCGGTCGAGCGGGACAACACCTCCGCCCGACCGCTGAACCTGCCGTCCAGCCCCCCGTAGCGCTGCTTGACGCCCTTCCAGCGGGCGGAAAGGACGGGGATGCGCTGCAAACGCTTGCCCCGGAAAGGCCCCTCGATGCACACCGCCATGAGTTGCACCCATAGACTGCGGCTGATGCGGTCGTACAACACGGAATTGCCGTTGAGCAGCACACCCGACAGACCGAAGGACGAAGGGTACCTGCCGGCCATGGAACGGAACGCGACCACCGACCCCGTCAACGGTGAATAGCTGACCGTATAGTTTGCCCCCTCCTTTTCCTCCTCTCCCGGCAGCGGCGGCGGCGGGAGCAGGCCGGAAGGATCGGGCAGCGCATCGTTCACGGCCTCATGCCAAACCATGACGCGTCTCGGGTAAATGCGCACCAGGTCGCCGGGGTAATGGACGACGAAGACGATTTCATCGTTGTCCATGGACAGGTCGGCATCGGAAACAGACAGGAACTGCGGCCTGTACAGCGCGGGGATTTTGTCCGCATCCAGGCCGGTGCGGGTCACAATGTCGGACAGCTTGCGCAGGTCGTCCACGGAGTACCCCGGCATCTCCGTGGGCTGAAGCCCTTCTTCTCCGGCTGATGCGGAGGGAGCGGCGGACGGCGCGGCAAGAAGCGGGTCCGGTGCGGAAAGCGCAAGCAACAGCGCTGCAAGAAAGGCAGCGCATCCGGCGCGGACAGGCCTCGGCGCAACGCCGCACAACTGATTCAACTGATTGAAGTAATACAATGTCTTCCCGGAAAACAACGCATCAGGCGCGGACGTACCGCGGCGCAACGTTGCACAACGGATTCAAGTAAGTCAAGGCAGTACCGGAAAACAGCGCATCCGGCATGGACAGGCGTCAGCGCAACCGGGTCTCCAAATCGTCGACAAGCGCCTGCAACTTGTCCGGCTCCCCCTCCTTGTGGTTGTCACGGTAAAGCAGGGCGGACATGTAAAATACCGAGCCGAGGTCCAGGGCCGTGCGCGCGCCGTCGGCAAAGGCGCGCAGGGCCGAGCGCGTTTTCCGGCGCTCGGCGTCGGGCAGGGCGTCCAGCAGGTCGGCGGCCTTGCTTTCAAGGTCAATCAGCGTCTGCGCCCGCTGCTCCATCAGGGCGCGGTGCCGCCCGGTGTCCTTGTCCGCATACAGGGCGCTGCGGGCTTCCCGTTCCAGCATCCCGACGCGGGCGGCGCCGTCACGCAACATATCAAGAAGTAAGGAATAATCCGCTTGTACTTCCGCCATGGCCTGTCCTTTTCCGGCGTATCCGCGCCCGGGCGCGGATACGGTTGTTCACGGCATGAAGCAATTCCGCTTCCGGCGTGTTCGCGCCCGAGCGAGGGCTATTTGTTCATGACATTCAAAAATTCCGCATTGTTTTTGGTGCCGCGCATTTTGTCCAGAAGAAATTCCATGCTGTCTATGGGCGACATGGGGGCCAGTATCTTGCGCAGAATCCAGACGCGGTTCAGCACATCCTCGGGCAACAGCAGCTCTTCCTTGCGCGTGCCGCTGCGGTTGATGTCCATGGCCGGGAAGACGCGCTTTTCCGACAGATGGCGGTCAAGATAGATTTCCATGTTCCCTGTGCCCTTGAATTCTTCAAAGATGACCTCGTCCATGCGGGAGCCGGTGTCGATGAGGGCGGTGGCGATAATGGTCAGGCTGCCGCCTTCTTCGATGTTGCGCGCCGCGCCGAAGAAGCGCTTGGGCCGCTGCAGGGCGTTGGCGTCCAGGCCGCCGGTGAGCACCCGGCCGGAAGAGGGCGTGACGGCGTTGTAGGCGCGCCCGAGACGGGTCAGGGAATCCAGCAGAATGACGACGTCGCGCTTGCGCTCCACCAGACGCTTGGCTTTTTCCAACACCATCTCACAGACCTGCACATGGCGCTGCGGCGGTTCGTCGAAGGTCGAGGAGATGACCTCGGCGTTTTTAACCGTGCGCTCCATATCCGTCACTTCCTCCGGACGTTCGTCGATGAGCAGTACGATGAGGTAGACCTCGGGGTTGTTGGCGTTGACGGCATTGGCCAGGGACTGGAGAAGTATGGTTTTGCCGGTGCGCGGCGGGGCCACGATAATGCCGCGCTGCCCGCAGCCGACCGGGGCCATGAGGTCGATGACCCGCCCGGAATAGGCCTTTTCCCCGTTTTCCATGGTCAGCCTGCGGTCGGGAAACAGGGGCGTCAGGTTGTCGAAAAGCACCAGATTTTTGGCGTTGGCCGGCGGCTCAAGGCCGATCTCGTTGACCTTCAGCAGCGCGAAATAGCGTTCCCCTTCCTTGGGCGGACGGATCTGCCCGGACACAATGTCCCCCTTGCGCAACCCGAAACGCCTGATCTGGGAAGGGGAAACATAGATGTCGTCCGGGCCGGGCATGTAACTGTACAAAGGGGAACGCAGAAAGCCGAACCCGTCCGGCAGTATTTCCAGCACGCCGTCGCCGAAAATGGCGCCGTTCTGGGATGCGAAGTTCTGCAACAGGGCGAAAATCAGTTCCTGCTTGCGCATGGAACTGGCGTTTTCAACATTGAGCGGCTCGGCAAGAGCCATAAGTTCCGACATGGACTTGGTCTTGAGTTCGGATAAATTCATGCTCTCCTCAAGGTGTTCCCGGGGTGGAGGAAGTGTTCGATATGTGCAGGCGGGAGGGGTCGGTTGCGCGGCGCAATCATTCGATTTCAAAGCAAAACCGCGTCCGTGCGGTTGCGTTTGCCGGCTGCGGCGGGGACGCCGTCCCGCCCTGCCTCGCGCTGTACTGCGCTGTCCGCGTACAATCCCGACGCGCTGTTCCCGTTCCGGACAATAATGATGATCGTTTATGATTCGGGATTGAAATCAGGCGCTGCCGGGGTATGTTCCGGATTTCCGCTCACGCGGATTCACGTCCTCTAGCCGAAGTTGCGGCGCATGGCAAGGGGGATTCGACGTCTTTTTCTCCCCCGGTCGCGGCCTCGGCGAATAAATTTTCTATGGAGGAGCGTATTTCCTGAACGTCTTTTTTCAGTACGCAGGCAAGTTCCGTGGCTACAAGGCTCATAGCCTGTTCCTGCAGCCTGCGTTCGCCGAAAGAAAGTTCTTTTCTGCCGCTGAGCAGGAAGAGTTCTTTGAGGACGCCGCACACGTCCGTCAGGGACGGGCTTTTCAAGCGTTCGGTGTACTCGCGGTAGCGACGGTTCCAATTTTGCCCCCAGGAACCGGTGCGGCCGCCGGGGTCCCTGAGGCCGGCCAGCGCGGCGCCGGCCTCGTCAGGGGTACAGGGGACGCGCAAACCGACGTTCACGGCATTGCCCACGGGTACCAGGACCCTGGTGTTGCCCGACAAGATGCGGATAACGTAAAATTCCGTTTCACAGCCTCCGATTTCCCGGCGCTCCAAGTCTTCGATCACTCCCGGCCCCTGAGCCGGGTAGACTACGATCTGGCCCTTGTAAAACACCGAAAACTCCTTGATTTAGGTCGTACCATAGACCAATCGAACGGGTAAGTCCAGCGCGCCGTGCTGTTACGCGAAAAGAAAACGGCGCGTGAAAAGAACTTGACGCCGAACGGCGCAGGGGATAACAAACCCGGTTCACCAAAATTTCCTTTATCGCAACCGACGCTTCCCCCGTTTTCAGGAGACACAGCATGAAAAGGACATACAACCCCAGCCGCATCAAGCGCAAACGGGTGCACGGCTTCCGCGCGCGCATGAGTACGGCGGCGGGACGCGCAATTTTACGGCGCCGGCGCGCAAAAGGGCGCAAACAATTAACCGTCTGACCTACGGCCGCGAACACAGGCTGACCGGGAAAAAGGCGTTCGCGCTCTGTTTCGACGCCGGCAGGCGTCTGTTCTCGACCTCGTTCGTACTCTTTGTACGGCAGAGAGAGGACGACTCTTTGCCGTGGCGGTTGGGTCTGGCCGTGACCCGCAGGGTCGGCCCGGCCGTATGGCGCAACCGGACGCGCCGGCTGGTCCGTGAGGTGTTCCGCTTGGGTCGGGAGGATATTCCCCCCGGCCGCGATTATGTTGTGACGGTCAGGCGGGGCTTTAATCCGCGTCAGCCGGGCCTCGGCGACGTGTGCGCGGAATTGTTGCCCCTGCTCCGCCGACCGCCCCGGGCACATACGGCAGGCGGCGCTTCCCGCCGACGCATGACGAAGGCGGAAACGTGTTCCCCGTCGGGCGCACAAGCCGCGGCCCGCGGCCCCGGTCAAGACCCCCCGGCCGTTCCGGACGCAAGCCGAACCTGCCCGGCGCGCAAAAACACACGGAAGCTTGCCGAATGACCCTTGATTCCTCACCGCGCCTTCCGCGAATACGGCGCCTTGCCGTGCTGCCCGTCCGGCTGTACCGTTTGTTGCTTGCCCCGCTGCTCCCCTCCTGTTGCCGCTTTTATCCCACCTGCTCCGAATACGCCCTGGAAGCCGTCATGACTCACGGGGCGTTGCGGGGGTGGCTGCTGGCCCTGTACCGTCTGTTGCGCTGCAGTCCGGCGAGCCGCGGCGGTTTCGACCCTGTTCCTCCTCCCCGCCGCAAGAGCAATCCGCAGCCGGCCGCGGCGCTGCGCGGCAGCATCGTTTCAGGCCGGCATTTCCGCAACCGTTTCCGGGACACCTATGGACAATAGAAACTTGGCGATTGCCATAGTGCTGTGTATCGTCATCTTTTTGGGCTGGAATTTCCTCTCGTACAAAATGGGCTGGATTCCCGAGGAGAAAGCGCCGGGCAGGGTGACCGCCCCTTCCGCCGGGTCTTCCGCGCCGGATGCCCCCGCCGGGTCACCGGATGCTCCCGCCGCATCGCCTGACGCTCCCGCCGGGTCGCCGGGCGTCGTCGCGGATTTCGCCGGGCAGTCCCCGGCTCCCGTCCCCGCATCCGTCGCAGGCCGCACGGTCAGCGTGGAAACACCGCTGTACACGGCCGTGTTGCAGGCCGACGGCGGCGTGTTGTGCCGTTTTACCCTGAAAGGCTACCGGACCGGCATCGGAGGGTCCGCGCCGTTGGTGGAAATGCTCGATGCCCCGGCCGCCGCGCAGGCGCCCCTCGGCGTACTGCTGGACGGGCTGGCCACCTGGAACGGACCGCGGTGGACCCTTGCCGGCGGAGACCTGAATCTGGCGGACGGTGAGGGCGGCGTCCTGACCTTCACGGCCGATGTGGACGGGGTCGCGCTGCGGCGCGAACTGGCTTTTTCCGCCTCGGACTATGTGATATCGGAGCGCCTCTTCCTTGCCTCTCCCAGGCAACGGACGGTGAATACGGCCTTTACCCTCGGCATTTCTTCCCTGAATACGGACCGCAAGGTGTCCGTATTCACCTCCCTGCGTCACGCCCTGTTCGGCGGGCCGCAGCCGGAGCCGGAAGAGAGCCAGTACAACCCCACGCGCGTCGCATGGCTGCAGGGCGCCGACTTCGACGAGGAAAGCTCGCCCGCGGACCTCGCAAAAGGCACCCCGGTCCTGAACGGCGCATCCTGGATGGGGGTCATGAACAACTATTTTCTCGGCGCCGTCAGCATGGATGATCCGGCAGCCGGGGCCAAGGGACGCCTGATCGGCAGCGTCTACCATGTGCTGATAGGTAAAACCGGCGTCGCCCTCCGGCCCGGAGAGGAAGTCCTGCTGCGCAGCGCCTATTTCCTCGGCCCCAAGGAAAGCGGCAGGCTTGCCGCCACGCCCAACAACATCGGCAAGGCGCTGGACTACGGCTTTTTTTCCGTCATCGCCCGCCCCTTGGTGCGCCTGCTGGTCTTTTTCCACGGGTACACGAACAACTACGGCACGGCCGTCATCCTTATGACCATGCTCATCAAGCTCATCTTCTGGCCCCTGTCGCAGAAAAGCTACAAATCCATGAACCAGATGAAAAAACTTCAGCCCATGATGCTGAAAATCCGGGAAAAATACAAGAACGACAAAGAAGCGATGAACCGGGAGGTCATGCAGCTTTACAAGACCTACAAGGTCAGCCCTGCCGGCGGCTGTCTGCCCATCGTCGTGCAGATACCCGTCTTTTTCGGTTTGTACCAGGGCTTGCTGAACGCCATTGAACTGCGCCACTCGCCCTTTATCGCTACCTTGCCCTTTACCGACATCCCCTGGCTCGCGGATCTGGCCTCGCCGGACCCCTGGCTGATTACCCCGTTGATTATGGGCGCGACCATGTTTCTGCAGCAGAAGATGAGTCCGTCCTCGGCCGATCCTACCCAGGCGAGGATCATGATGCTCATGCCCCTGATTTTTACCGTGCTTTTCCTGAATTTCCCGGCCGGCCTCGTGGTGTACTGGCTGGTCAACAACGTGATTTCCATCGGTCAGCAATGGTGGCAGCTTCGCCGCGCCTGAGCGGCTTGACATTGTGCGTTTCCCCTCCCGAACAGGCGGGTTTTTTTGAGGTTCGGCATGGACAAATTCAAGAATTTTCAGGGGAGAACCCTGGACGAAGCCATCCTGGAAGCCTGCGGCTACTACGGCGTACCGCGGGAGAAATTGGAAATAGAAATCGTCAACGATGCCAAGAGCGGCATTTTCGGTTTGGTCGGCGTCAAAAAGGCCGAGATTCGGGCTGCCCGCATGCATGTGGCCGAGACGTTGTCAGCCATGCTTGACGAGGCGGAGGCCGGGGCCGGAACGGGAACGTCCCGGCCCGTCCCGGCCGAAGGGAAAACGCCGGGCCGGGCCGGGCGGCCTCAGCGCGGCTCCCGGAACGCGGGGCACGGCACGGACAAGGGCGCGCCCTCCGGGCAGGAAACAGGGCGCGCTACCCCACCTGCCCGCGCGTTCTCCGGCAGAGCGACCCCTCCGGTCCGTGATCCCGCCGAAAGGGGCGTGTCCTCCGGGCAGGAAACCGGGAGCACGGCATCTCCCGCCCCCGACCTTTCCGGCAGTGCCGGACAGGCGCGGAGCGCGGAGCGCGACGCGATCCCCGCAAGCGCAGTCGAAGAGCCGTACCCTCCGCGGCCCCTCAGCGGCCGCTCCGGGCCGGACGCGGAAGCCTCCGACGACGAAGCAGGCGCGTACGATGCCGGGAGCCGCGCGCCTACACCGGAATTCGACCCGGCAAGCATGGATTCCGAGGAACTTACGGACATCGTGCGTTCGGCGGTTGTCGGCCTGGCCGCGCCCATTGTCGGCGACGTGCCCTGTCGGGTGGACATCGGCGAACGCTGGGTCCGGGCGGTGCTGGACTGCGGCGGGAACGCCGGGCTTCTTGTCGGCCGGGAGGGGCAGACCCTTGCCGCCCTGCAGTATCTGGCCGGGCGCATTATCGCCGGGAAACTGGGCGCGCCCCTGCGCCTGCAGGTTGATGCCGGACACTATCTTGAGCGCCGGGAAGACAGGCTCAGGGACTTGGCCCTGTCGTTGGCGGAAAAAGTCAAGACTACGCGGCGCGCCCAAGCGACCCGGCCCCTGAGCGCCTATCAGCGGCGTATCGTGCATCTGGCTCTGGAAAATGATCCGGATGTGCTTACCCACAGCAAAGGCGAGGGCTTGCAGCGCCGGGTGTACATCTACCTGAAAAACACGGCAGCCGATGCGGCGCCTGCCGGCGCGCGCTTTGCCGTCGATGCACGGCCCTCCGACAGAACCTTTTCCGCACGACGGGCGCGCTTTGCCGATGCCCCGGCCGGTGCGCCGTATGCATCCGATACGACTGTTGCGGACGGTGCCGAGGAGCCCGACGGGCCGGACCCGTGGAACCGCTGACCGGCCTTGGGGATATCTCGTGCTGAACAAACAACGCCTGTTGACGCCCGGCCCCACGCCTTTGCCGGAAAGTGTGCGCTTGGCCGTGGCCGCGGACATGATTCATCACCGCAAGGCCGGCTTCCGGGCGATGATGGAGGAAATCGGGCAGGGATTGGCCGAACTTTTCGGGACCGCCTCGCCCGTGCTGCCCCTCAGCGCTTCCGGTACGGGGGCCATGGTCGCGGCGGTGAACGGGCTGTTCGCCCCCGGCGACAAAGTGCTGGTCGTGGAAGGCGGATATTTCGGCCGGCGCTGGACGGAACTTGCCCTGGCCCGCGGACTGCGCCCCGTCGTCATCTCGGTGGAGTGGGGCCGTGCCGTCGACCCGGCGCAGGCGGCCCAAGCGCTGGACGAAGACAGTGAAATCGCCGGGGTTCTGGTCCAGCATTCGGAAACCTCCACCGGCGTCCTGCATCCTGTGCGGGAGCTTGCCGCGCTTGTCCGGAACAGCCCGGCCCTGCTGGTGGTGGACGGTATTTCCGCCGTGTCCGTGACCCCCTGTCCCATGGACGCCTGGGGCATAGACTGCCTGCTCACAGGGTCGCAAAAGGGACTGATGCTCCCGCCGGGACTGGCCCTTATCGCCCTGTCGCCGCGCGCCCGGCGCAAGGCGGAAGCGCTGGGGTCAGGCGATGCCTACTTTGATTTGCCTGCCGAATTCGCCGCCAACGCCAAGGGGCAGACGCATTTCACCTCGTCGGTAAGCCTGTCGGCCGGGCTGCGCGAAAGCCTGCGCTTGTTGCGCGCGGTCGGTTTTGACGCCGTCTACCGCAAACAGTGGGCGCTGGCGCAGATGGCCCGCGCCGGCATCAAGGCGCTGGGGCTGACCCTTTTCGCCCCCGAACACTACGCTTGGGGCCTGACGTCCGTCCTTTTGCCCCCCGGCATGGAGGCCGCGCCGTTGTTGGCGGCGGCTGAGAAACAGCACGGTGTGGTCATGGCCGGCGGCCAGGGCGGCGCATTGAAAGAGCGTATCGTGCGCATAGGGCATATGGGATATGTGGATTACGCCGACCTGGCGGCCGGTCTGTATGCCTTTGCGCGCTCCTATCAGGATTTCGGCGGCTTTCTCGGCTGCCGCAACTACCTGGAACAGGCGCTGGAAGCCTACAGAACGGCGCGTGACGAAGGCATACCCGAGGCGTATTTACTCAAGAACTGATGTTTTTTTTGAGGAAGTTCCACCCCTTCCAACCATGCCGGCAGGGCGACATGAGCGACATCCGCGGCGGTATGCCCATCCCCACGTTTTCCACCTTTGCGCTTTCCATGGCGTCCTCGGTGCTTGTGAACCTGGGCGAAGTACCTGATCCGGAGACGGGCAAGGTGCAGGAAAACCACGACATGGCCCGGCACGGCATAGATACTCTGTCCATGATCAAGGACAAGGTCGAGAACGGCCTCGACGAAGAGGAAAAACGCCTGCTGGACGGTCTGCTGTACGAGTTGCGCATGAAATTCGTGGTTAAGAAGCCGTGAGGCGGACTGTGACGGCCGGCAAAAAAAGCGGAGCCCGGCAGGGCGCGACCCGGAGCGGCTTGAGAAGCACCTCCGGAAACGCGGATTTCCCGCAGGCTTCCAAAGTGCGCGTCGGTCTGGTGGGGGTGACGGGCTACACGGGCATGGAACTGGCGCGTCTACTGGCCGCGCATCCTTTCATGTCGCTCACGCGTGCCACGTCGCGCAGTGAGGAAGGCCGCGGTCTTGCCGATCTGCATCCTTTTTTGCGCGGCACGGCTGTCGGGGAACTGGCCATCAGCGCGCCCGACCCCGAGGATCTTGCCCGCGCCTGTGATCTGGTGTTTCTTGCGGTGCCGCACGGCGCCGCCATGTCCCTTGCCGCGGACCTGTTGCGGCGCGGTCTGCGCGTGCTTGACCTGTCGGCGGATTTCCGTCTGCGCGACAAGGCGGTCTATGAACGCTGGTACGCGACGGAGCATACGGAGCCCGACCTGTTGACCGAGTCCGTCTACGGCCTACCCGAGCTGCACGGCGCGGAATTGGCCGGGGCGCGGCTCACGGCGAACCCCGGCTGTTATCCCACAGGGGCGGTACTCGGCCTGTATCCGGTCCTGAAAAACGGCATTGCGGGCGACTCCCCGCCGATCATAGACGCCAAGTCCGGGGTCAGCGGCGCAGGGCGCGAAGCAAAGGTCGGTTCTCTGTTCAGCGAAGTGTCCGACAACTTCAAGGCTTACAGCTTGAGCACGCACAGGCATACGCCGGAAATCGAGCAGGAGCTGTCGCGCATTGCGGGCAGGCCGTTGACGGTGTCCTTCAGCCCCCATCTGTTGCCGGTGAACCGCGGCATCCTGTCCACCATATACGTCGACCTCAAGAATCCGAACATGCCGTTGCGGGACATCCGCTCCCTGTATGCCGAAGCTTACGCCGATCATGCGTTCGTGCGTTTTTTGCGGGAAGGAGCGTTGCCCGACCTGCGTTCGGTGCGCGGCTCCATGTACTGCGACATCGGGCTTGTGAAAGATGAACGCAACGGGCGGCTGATCATCGTTACCTGCATAGACAACATGTGCCGGGGGGCGTCCGGTCAGGCAATCGCCGGAGCCAACCTCATGTGCGGGCTGCCGTCCGCGGCCGGCTTGGGACTGATTCCTCTGGCGCCCTGAGGGGAAATACCGCGCTGCCGTTTGATCGCCGGAGCGCGACATCATTTCAATACGCCGGATGATTCCGCGCCCGCAACAGCGACAGCAGGTACTGCCCGTAACCGGTCTTCGCCAAAGGCGCGGCCAGTCGTTCCAGTTGCGTATCGTCGATGAACCCCTTGCGCCACGCGATTTCTTCAATACAGGCGATTTTCAGGTCCTGCCTGCTTTCCACGGCATGCACAAAGGAACCCGCTTCGAGCAGGGAATCGTGCGTACCCGTGTCCAACCAGGCTATGCCGCGTCCGAGTACATGCACATACAGTTCTCCGGCTTCCAGATAGACCCTGTTCAGGTCCGTTATTTCCAGCTCTCCTCTGGCCGACGGGCGCAAGGCGGCGGCTAGGGCGGAAGCGCGGCCGTCGTAAAAATACAGACCGGGCACGGCATAGTTCGACGCGGGTGTCGCGGGTTTCTCTTCAATCGCGAGCGCCCTGCCGTCCCGGTCAAAGGTGACGACGCCGTAGCGCTCCGGGTCGCGCACATGGTAGCCGAAAACCGTGGCCCCGCGTTCCTGCGCCGCAGCGGCGGCCAGTGCCCGGCCCAGCCCCTGCCCGAAAAATATGTTGTCCCCCAGTATAAGGCAGACATTGTCCCCGGCGATATAGTCGGCGGCCAGAATCAGGGACTGGGCTATGCCCTCCGGCCGCGCCTGTTCCCGGTACGCGAAACGGCAGCCGAGCGAGACGCCGTCGCCGAGCAGTTCGCGGAACAACGGCAGGTCCCGGGGCGTGGATATGACGCAGATGTCCCGGATACCCGCCAGCAACAGCACGGAAAGCGGATAGTAGACAAGGGGTTTGTCGTAAACCGGCAGCATCTGCTTGCTGACCGCCAGGGTCAGGGGATGGAGCCTGGTGCCGGAACCTCCGGCCAGCACGATGCCTTTGCGGAACGAACTGTCGGGGCCTTGTCCGGAACGGCTTGAAGGATTTTCCGAGAGACGCGGCGCGCCGCTTGCGTACAGGGAAGACGGCACGGGATTTGCGCTGACGATGTTTTTCATTTCCGCTGTTCTCGCCGACAAGGCGGAATGCCTTGAAATATCGTGGTCGGAGCGGCCCGATTCGAACGGGCGACCCCCTGCTCCCAAAGCAGGGTTTTGGAATTAAATAATTTATATTTCAAAGTGTTATATACTTCAACTGAACTTTTTAAGGTCGTTTTTGGTACCTTTCGGCAATAAAATGTTCAGTAGAAATGTTCAGTTGACAACTGCCGCCATTTCCTTGAACGCCAACACCTTTGCCACATTCCGCCCTGGTAGGTCAAGGGAGGGCAGCTTTTTTACGGCGTTGCGCTTCTCGCCTGCCATGAGGTGATAATACTGGTTCGCCGTCATGTAGATGGAATGGTGCCCAAGCAATGCGGAAACAGCGGCAAGGTCTGCGCCTTGATTTAATAATGAAGTTGCAAACAGATGCCTGATATCGTAAAAAGTACACTGGTATGGTAATTTTGCCTTCTTTACGGCGTTATTCCAAGATGTACTGAGTCTCTTTACGGGATTCCCTAAGTATTCAATTATAAAATCACTGCTGTTACGTTCTTTGCATTCTTTCAGCTTCTTAATAAAATCAGGAGAAATAGGAGTCTCCCTCCACGTTTTTGTCTTTCTTGCATAAATAAGGATAGTGTTCTCTTCAAAATTAACATGTTCCCATTTAAGTGAAAATAACTCTGACGGCCCAGGCCTCGCTCCGAGATTCCATTCGAGTTCAATAGCCCATCTAAGATGTTCAGGAGCATGCTTCATAATCTCTCGCAATCCATCAACTGTGAGTAGTGGGCGTCGCGGTGCCTCCTTCGGCTTTCTCCAATTTTGTAGCGGGTTCTTTTTTATGAGTCCCTGATTTATTCCAAAGCGGAATATAGCTCGCAGGTAGCCTTGATAGCGGTTGCGCGTTGCTTGCGACCGCTCAATAAAAGGCGTCATAGCGCATAAAATATCAGCATAGTCAAGTTCGTCGGCGGGTTTTTTTGTCAGAACTGGGAGAAAGAATTTATTCAGAAGATTGGAAAATTCGTCAAGAAAGCTTTGCGATGCGCCGCGCATCTTGGCATCATTAAGGTAGGCTTGAGATATGTAGTCCAAAAAAACGCCGGAACGCCGCGGCAAGTCTTCGCGGCGTTTCTTCATGGCCTTGATGTCGAAATCGAATGCTCCGGCGGCCTGCTTCTCTGTTTTTCCCGTGCCGAACCACCGGGATGTCTGCTTCCCCTCTACCCTGTATTTGACATACCAGCGTTTGGTTTTACGGCATTGATGAACACTCATGCCCTCGGACTACCTCAAACCCTGACGGGTGTAAAGCCTCCGGGATTGCGCGTAACCCTATGCCTGGCCTGCATAAAACACTTGGGGTCTTCCATCCACCGATCCAGGTCGAAGACGGAGAATCTGTTTTCCTCATCGCCCCTACGGGGAATAGAGTACTCCCGAACTTTTTCACTGAACGTGCGCGGGGCGTATCCACAATAGCGCGCCGCACTTTGAAGATTCAGGTAGGGTCCGCGTCCGCCGAGTATTTCCATTGTTGCCCCTCATCCGGCTTTGCTCATCAGGCCGGGGACGCCGCTCCCCGACGACGGCCCGCGCAAGGCGGGCCGTTTCGCTGTTACATCATCCAAGCCATACAACCGGGTGTCTCGCATTTCCCCCACACATGCCCATTGAACGCTATTGAATAATTCAATTTTCCTTTACATTTCGGGCATTCGACAAAGCCTGCTGAATTTTTCCCTGTATTCATCGCGGCAATGCGTTGC
>JAITEY010000036.1 GCA_031281815.1 Desulfovibrio sp.
CGCAGCAGGTCCGTGACCTCGCCGGACACGGCCGTGATCGTCCGTTCCGCAAGGCCGGGATTCTGCTGTTCGCAGGTATCCAAAAATGCCGCGAGCAGGTAGTCTTTGAGGTCGTCCAACGTGCATAGGGGCATTTTTCTCTCCCCATCCCGATGCCGGGTAGGCCGTTTTTCGCGTTTTGGAATAGTTTTAGACTATTCTAAAAATTTCCGCCGTATCTCAGGTCACCCGGCCCGCAAAACGGGCCTTAGAATCAATTTTCGTCATGCGACCACGACGGCCTTGCAGACGGCTTTGGACGGCCGGACCGGCAAGGGCTTAGTATGCGCCATCAGCGTGATGCCGGTGTCGTCGTCGCGGGCCGTCGGCACAATATGCAGCGGCAGCGCCGCGTTGCCGGCACTGATGGAATCCAGCGCGCAGTAATAGATGGTGCCGGGCTGATCGACGGCCACGGCCATCAGGGTTTTGGGGTCGAGCTTGGGCAGCCACGCGCCGTCGACGGGCGAGGGGTAACGCTCCTGCATGAAATGGATCACAAAGGCGCCGACGCTGATTTTCCCGGAGCCAAGCTCCAGGTGGTACGGGTGCGTTGCCGTCGTTGTTATGCTGGCGCTGACGATGTTGAGCAGCACCGTCGCCACGTCCCGGCCCGCCAAAAACTCCACCTTGCCGCCCATACCCGCCTCCTGGATGAGCCGGCTCATGTCGAGCAGCAGGTTGTAAATCGCGCCCAAGGGCGTATCCGCATCAAGCGGGGCGTCCGGGGTGTAGGTCTGGACGGGGCCGTAGTCGATTTCGTAGGTTTCCGTGGAGCCGCCTTCCAGGCGCACGGGCCAACTCACCTTGCCCTGGTTGAGGACGCCCACGCACATGGCTTCCGTCGTGTTGCGAATCGTGGTGCGCATCTGCTCAATTTTGCGCGTGCGCCACGCCTCCACAGACTGCGGTTGCCCCAAAAAGGCGCGCAGGTCGTTGAGTTCCGAGGCGGATACGTTGACCTGTACCTTAATGGGCAGCGGCGCGAAAAATTGCGCCTCAAACTCGCGGCCGCCCAGGCTGATCGCCGTGCCGTCGCGGCGCACTACCGGGACGGTGCGCAACACCTCGTGCAGTTCGGCGAGGCCGATCATAGGCAGGGGGTGGGTCGGACGCTGTTTGAAAAACAGGTCCATGTACGTCGTTTCCAAAGGCTTCAGCGCGGCCAGGGTTTGCACGATGGCCGCCGGGCTGAAAATATTGCGTAAGTTTGCAAGCATGTTGTGGAATCTCCTTTCAATATTGCTTTTATATGCCTCCGGCGGCCAGGGCTCCGCCCTGGACCCGGCAGGGGGAATGATTCCCCCTGCACCCCCCATTTGGGAGTGCGGCCTTCCGAAGTTGAACCGATCCAGACATCCGGGCGCTTCTTACACGGCGAAAATGCCGGACTGCCGCAGCTTTTCGACGGCATCGGCATCAGCGGCGACGGCCCCTACTTTCAGCAGGCGGGCCTTGACGCAGCCGTGGACGACGCACTTGGCACTGCCCTCGACCGTCGGGTCGCAGGGCTCGTTGACGACGGCGCAGGGCAGCGCCCCGGTGAGGGCGATAACCTCGTCCTCGGCGACCGTGTAGTTGATTGCCCACTTGGCAGCCGGCACGGGGACATAGGGCTTGTACGCATAGCCCGCGCCTGCTTTCACGCGCGCCATCAGCGTTCCCGCCGGGAGCGGAGCCGTTACCGAGGCGTCCAGAGGCAGGGCGTGGATGATTGCCGGGTGATCGTCTGTCGCGGCCTTTTCGCCGCTGATGCTCGTTTTGCCGAGGAATCCTTCGTTGGCCATTTGAGTCTCCTTATATAGTCGTGTTGACCGGGATGCGTGACGGGTTGCCGCCGGCGCGCCTACTTACAGTTTCATGTTTATGTCGGCGGGGATCGCCGGTCCGGGCTGCGGGGACGCATGGCCGGGCAGCGGAGCCGCAAAGTTCACGCTGAAACGGGGGTCGGGGGCGCGGCTTTCCAGCTCGCGGAAATACCGTTCCTCGGTGGTGATTTGCTCGGTCTTGCCGTCGGCGGCGGCAAAATTTACGGTTTGCGTGGCCTCGCCGAGGGCGGCCGCGAAAGCCAGGGTTTCCGCTTCTTTGGCCGGCTCAAGTTTTCCGGCGTCGACCAGGGCGCGAACGCGAGCCTTGCGTTTTTCCGCCGCCAAGTCCCTTTTGTACGCGGCAAAGTCGGCGGCGATCTTGGTGTGCGCGGCCTCGGCAGCGGCGAAGTTTTTGTTGCCCTCGGCCAATTCCGCCCGCAGTTTGTCGTTGTCCGCCCGCAATGTTTTGATCTGCTCCAGTTGCGCGCCGATCTGCTTTTGCAGTTCTTCAGGGTTCATTTGCCCTCCTTCCGGGCCTGAAAAGTTGATTGTTACGGCTTCGGCTGTGAGGCTTACCGGGGGAAGCCCGTCTATGGCCGGGGCCGCCGCCCCCAAAAGGCCCACATGCAGCAGGCGCGTTTTGTCCGGGGACAGGCTCATGGACACATACCGATAGCGACGATCCTGCACCAATTTTTTCACGGCTGCCGGAACATGCGCGCATTGTGCAAACAATTTTTCGCCCTCGCGTTTCAGGGCGACGACCCACCCGTAGGCCGGGTCGGAATGCTTGGGGTGGCCGAATACGAGGGGGGCCGCGGACTTGGCCGGGTCATAACCTTTGCTTATACGCTCCAGGTCGGCCTCGGTGAACGTGTGCGGGCGGCCCTCCGAATCATGGAAGGTGCCGGTGCGGGCGATGCAAATCCAGGGGGTTGTGTTTTCTGTTGCCATGTTGATCTCCTGTTGACTTGTTTTCGGATCGGCGGTAGCCTGCGCTTATGGAAAATTTTTTCGACCTTGCCTCACCGCAGGAACTGATCGACATCCTCGGCGAAGACGATCCGGATTTGCCGGACGCCGTGCGAGGTTATGCCTTTAATAAGGAAATGGCCCTGAAAGAGCCGGATTATCATTATTCCCTGCTTTCAACCCTGTATGCCGGGCGCGACGATATGCGGAAGGCGGAAAAATACGCCGCTCTTATCAAGGACGATGACGCATATCT
>JAITEY010000074.1 GCA_031281815.1 Desulfovibrio sp.
CGCATCATACCCTGCCTCGACGTGCGCAACGGCAAACTGACCAAGGGGGTCAAGTTTCAGGGCAACGTGGATATCGGCGACCCGGTCGCCGTTGCCCGCCGGTATTATGAAGAAGGCGCGGATGAAATCGTCTTTTACGACATTACCGCTTCGGCCGAGGAACGCGGCATCTTTCTGGATGTTGTGGAGCGGGTGGCGGAGACCATCTTCATTCCCTTTTCCGTGGGCGGGGGTCTGAGTTCCGTAGCCGACATGCGTGCCGTGCTGCTGGCCGGGGCGGAAAAAATCTCCGTCAATTCCGCGGCGGTCCTCAACCCCGGACTTATCAGCCAAGGCGCGGAAGCTTTCGGCTCGCAGGCCGTGGTTGTGGGCATGGACGTCAAACAGGTGCCGAAACGGAGGGAAGTGCCGTCGGGCTATGAAATCGTCATTCAGGGCGGCCGCCGTTTCATGGGCATCGACGCCGTGGAATGGGCGGCGCGTTGCGAAGCGCTGGGCGCCGGCGAACTTTGCGTCAATTCCATTGACGCGGACGGCACCAGGGAGGGCTATGAACTGACCCTGACCCGCGCTGTGGTCGAAGCGGTGCGCATCCCGGTCATCGCTTCCGGCGGGGCCGGGTCGCCGCGGCATATGCTGGAAGCCTTGACGCAGGGCAAAGCCTCGGCAGCGCTTATCGCCTCCATTGTGCATTACGGTGACCACAGCATAGGCGAGTTGAAACGTTATCTGGCCGCGCACGGCTGCAAGGTGCGTCCCCCAGACTGAATCCCGCTCCCCGTCTCTCCCGGCCGGAAGCGCGCGACGCATCGGTTTGCTCAAACCCCTGCGCCGCATCTGCCGACAAAACCCGCTCCTCGCCTCGCGCTCCTTGACAGCGGGCCGCGGCATGCTTACTGCTTCCAATCAACCCGCTGCAGGGAGAGCCTGCATACCGTAAAGGAAATTCGGATGAGCGCCAAACGAACAGTGTTTCCACCACAGAAAAATAACGGATTCGGACACGAGGCCGACGAGCTATCGGAGCGTGATGCTTTTCCCGGTCATGAAGACGGGTCCGCGCAGCAGCATAGTACGGGAAACGCGGCCAGGGGACGGGCCGCATACGCCTCCGCGGGCAACGGAGGGGCCGGCCGGGATCCGCACGGCCGGCGGCCCTTTCCGGATGAAATGCCGGCGTATGAGCCTTCCCGGTTCTTCAATCCGCTCGGAGATTTCCCGGAGGACGCACTCTTCGCCCTGCAGGAGGACCATGCCGGGGAGCAGCCGGAACAGCAGGAGCAGTCGGAACAGCACGGCGCGGGCGATATCCCGGCTTCGCTTTCCGATGAGAAATTGGCGGTTCTCTGCCGGGAACGCATCTGCCCGTCGTGCCCCGAAAAAAAAGAGGCCGACGAGCAACGACTGCGGGCCGCGGCCGACCTGGACAACGCCAGGAAACGCCTTGCCCGCGAGCGTGAAGAACAGGTCCGTTACGCTGCCGAAGCAGTGTTGAGCGCGCTCATTCCGTCCCTGGACAACCTGGATCTGGCCTTACAGCATGCGGCGCCCGATGCGGCCTGCCAAAATTTTGTGACCGGCGTGCGCATGACCCGTAAACTCATGGGCGACGCCCTGGCCGCGCACGGCCTGGAGCAGATCGGGCAGGTAGGGGAGGAATTCGATCCGGCCGTGCATGAGGCCGTCGGCGCGGAGGACTTCCCGGACGTCGCCGCCGGCTGCGTCGGCAAATTGTTGACGGCGGGTTACAAGCTGCGCGAGCGCCTGCTGCGTCCGGCCAGGGTTCTGGTCTGCAAAAAACACGAGGGGGGAGCGGACGGCTGAGAATCGCGCTCGAAGCGGAACTCCGCCCCGATGGATATATCCGGCCGACGTGCCGGCTTGCAAAAAAAAAACGGAGCGGACGCGGGTTGTCGAGTCCGTCTCCTCCGGCAACCCTCCGACCCGTCAAATAACGAAATCCTGAACAAATTCCACGCGCCCGCCTTGCTGCATGAATTGGAGTTCGGGGTCTTTCACGCTCACTCTGGTTTTTTCCGGCACGCTTTTGGTGATGAAGGCATTGGACCCGATGACGACGCCTTCGCCGATGACGGTGCCGCCCCCCAAAATGGAGGCGCCGGAATAGATGGTGACGTGGTCTTCTATGGTGGGGTGCCGCTTCACGCCGCTCAAAAATTGCCCGCCTCTGGTGGAGAGCGCCCCCAAGGTCACGCCCTGGTAAATTTTCACATAGTTGCCGATGACGGTGGTTTCTCCGATGACTATGCCCGTGCCGTGGTCGATGAAAAAATGGTGCCCTATGGTCGCGCCGGGGTGAATATCCACTCCGGTGCGACTGTGCGCGTATTCGGTCATCATGCGCGGGATGAAAGGCACGCCCAGTTTGTCGAGTTCGTGGGCCAGACGATAGACCATATCGGCGTAGATGCCGGGGTAGGACAGAATGATTTCGTCCCTGCTGAAAGCCGCCGGGTCGCCGTCATAGGCCGCCGTCACGTCGGCGGCGAGTATGCGGCGAACCTCGGGCAGGCGTCCCATAAAGGCGAAAGCTATGCGCCGGGCCGCGGCTTCCGGGTTTTCCCCACCCGGTTCCAGGCTGCGCAGAGCGCGTTTGATCTGTTTTTGCAGGGTGTACAGCACATATTCGACGAGTTCGCCGACATAATACTCTATGGAATCCCGCTTGATCGGCTGCGCTCCGAAAAAACCGGCAAAGACCAGCCGCTGCAGTTTGTCCAGTACGTCCAGCACGCTGTTCCTGTTGATGCGGTGCGCGGCTTCTATCTTGACGATTTCCGGATACTCCCCGTAACTCGCCAGGAGGGCTCCCACCAGAGCGCCTATGCCTTCGTCGGCCTGTTGTTTGGTCAT
>JAITEY010000116.1 GCA_031281815.1 Desulfovibrio sp.
GCCGGCGACGGGGCACAATCCGCAACGTCCGCAACGGTCGGCGTCGAGCCCGAGACGCCTCGGACAATCCTCCTTCTGCAGACAATGCGGCAGCAAAATCAAAATGCGCTCCGGCGCAAAGACGCCGCACTGCTTGAGCGTCAGTTCGTTGTTGACCCTTATGAAACTGCGCCGCACGTCTTCGGCGGACAGGCCGAAGGGGCGGGCCGTCAGTTCCATGAGCGGCAGGAAAAATTCGGCCGCCACCCCCCTGACCGTGGACGACCAGCGGAAATTGTACCCGAATGCCGTCTGCAAGACCAGACTCAGGGAGGAAAACGCGATGGCCGCTATGCACGAAAAGAGCAGGAAACCTGTAATCCAGGGAACATACGGGTGAATGTTGCCCAGTCCCACAACCGGGATAATCCAGCCGGCCAGCAACACAAGGCAAAGGAGCACGGAGGTGCCGGTCACCAGACCTATGAACAGCCGTTTGCGCGGCCTGCGGGAGGGCGTGGAACTCATGAATTCCAGAGGCCGGTATTCGGCCGGGTTCCGGCGCTCCTGCGTTGCGGGCGCAGCCGGAAACCTGTGCCCGGCGCGGTCTGCATCGGGACGCTCCGGGCCGCGCCCGGCGGTCACCTTTCCGCCGCCCGGCAGCATATCCCCGAGCGCATCACATCTACACGACATCACTACAGTATTTTATACAACATTTGCGCGGCCATGGCAAAGAGCAGACAGGCGAACGCCTTTTTCAGGCTCGCCACGGGCAGCGTGTGCGACAGCTTGACGCCCAGCGGGGCGGTAAACATGCTGGCTGCGACGATACCGAAAAAGGCAGGCAGGTAAATAAAGCCCACATGCGGCCCCGGCATGCCTTCGATGCCCAGACCGTTGACAATGTAACCGACCGCGCCGGCCAAAGCTATGGGAAAACCGACGGCCGCCGATGTCCCTATGGCGTTGTGTATCGACACATTGCACCACGTCAGGTACGGCACCGTGAGACTTCCTCCGCCTATGCCCACAAAGCTGGACACCATGCCGATGACGGCTCCGGCCAGACTGTTGCCGGCAAAGCCGGGGACGGGCCGCGCAGCCTTGGGCTTTATGTTGAGGAACATGTTCGTCCCGACGTACAGCAGAAAAACGATGAAAAAAAGCTTGAGCGCCCCTATCGGAATGTGGGAAGCCAGCTTGCTGCCGAAAAACGTGCCGAGCAGAATGCCGGGGGTTATGCTTTTGACGACGGGCCAGAGGACCGCTTTTTTGCGGTGGTGCGCCGTAAAGCTTGATATGGACGTGAACATGATGCTGGCCAGGGACGTGCCCAGGGCCATGTAATATGTATGTTCGCCGCTCATCCCCCGTATATCGAAGGTGTAGGTGATCATCGGCACGATAATCAGCCCGCCGCCGACCCCGAGAAGTCCGGCCAGCACGCCGGCAACACTGCCGAGGACAAGAAAAATAAGCAGTGACGTCACCATAACGGCTCTCCGGTTTCAGGGCTGCCCACAACCGCAAACAAACACCGCGTCTTTGTACACCCGTCGAACATTGCCCGCAACGGCGCGCCGGCGCTGCCCGCGCAAGCGTCGCCGGCGCTGCCCGGTTGATGCCGGGGCGTCCCGCGTCAACCGCCGGGCTCGGACGCGCGGAACCTGACGGTCAGACTGACTCCGTACGTCTGTTCCAAATCCGTAAGCAGTTTGCGCTTGTGGTTCAGGAGATGCAGGGCGAGTTCGGGTTCGGCGTGGTATTCCGCCGTGCCTGCGTTTTTGCTCTGCGCGTTGCGCATCAGGTTGCGGATGTCGCGCAGGGCGTGCTGGCAGCGCCATTCCATGTTGCGCCGCACACCGGCGCCGTTGCAGAAGGGGCAGGGCTCGGTGCTGACGGAGATGGCCGAGGAACCGAGACGTTGGCGCACCATTTCCAGCAGTCCGAAGGCGCTGACCTTGCCGACGTCGTAGCGGGCGCGGTCCGCCTTCATGCCGTTGCGCAGGGTTTTTTCCACTTCGCGCCAATGGCTCCTGTCGCGCATCTCGATAAAGTCGGCCACTATCTGCCCGCCGATGTCGCGCAGACGCAATTGCAGGGGAATCATGGCCGCGGCTTCCATGTTGGTGCGGTAGGCGAGGTCTTCAAAATTGTTTTTGCCGCCGCTGCGCCCGGAGTTGATGTCGATGGCCGTGAGCGCCTCCGTGGCGTCTATGACCAACCGGCCGCCCGAGGGCAGGGTGACTTCGCGTGAATGAATCTGGTCCAGTTGGCGCTGTATGTTGAAGCGCTCAAACAGGCTCATGCCGGGGTCCTTGTACACGCGCACCAGATTTTTCCTGCGCGGGAACAGGGCTTCGGCCACTTCCGTGACCGCGGCGGCCGTTTCTTCATCGTCGATGCGCACCTCGTCTATGCTCTCATTGAGGTAGTCGCGCACGGCGCGGGCCGTCAGATCCATTTCCTGGTAAATCATGCAGGGAGCGGTTTCAGAGGTGCCGCGCGCGCGCACTTCCTTCCAGGTGCGTTTCAGGAACTGCAGGTCGCGTTGAAGGTTTGTTTTGCCCGCGCCCATGCTCACTGTACGCACGATGACACCGAGACCCGGCCCCGGCGTCAGACCTTCCAGAAGCTCGCGCAGGCGGGCGCGTTCGCCGTCGTCTTCCACTTTGCGCGAAACGCCGACCTGCTCGCGTCCGGGAGTCAGGACGAGAAAACGGCCGGGTATGGACAGGTATGTGGTCAGAAAGGCGCCTTTAGAGCCGGCGGGTTCCTTGACCACCTGCACCAGCACCTCCTGGCCCGGTTTCAAAATCTTTTGTATAAGCGGATACTTGCGTCCGCGACTCCCGTCGTGGGGAGACACGTAGTACTCGGGGTGTATCTCGTCGATCTGCAGAAAACCGTTGCGCCCCGCGCCGTACCCGACAAAAGCGGCCTGCAGGTTGGGGTCGATGTTGTGTACGACGCCCTTGTAGATGTTGCCCTTGGTTTTGGCCTGATGCAGCATCTCAACATAATATTCCTGCACCTGCCCGTCTTCGGTAATGACCACTTCGACCTGTTCGCCGGGCAGAACGCTGACGAACATTTTGCGGTGCGCTTTGCCCTTGGCGCCCGCGGTCTGCGGCGCGTCCGTATCGTCGTAGGGCTGTTCCGCCTGTTCCGCATCTGTTTTTGTTCCGGCTTGCGCCTCGGTCGGCGCTTCGGGAGAAGGCGCGGTTGCCGGGACGGCAGCCTCTTCGTTCTGCGCAGCCTCGGCGGAGCCGGCTTCAGTGCCGTTGCCGGCGCCCGCGGCGCGGTTGTTTTTCCTGCGGCCTCTGCCGCCGCGACGGGAGCGTCTGCGCTTGCGGCCGCCTTCTCCGGTTGTTTCGGCAGTCGTTTCGGCGCCGTCCGGGTTGTCTTCATCGACCGTTTCGGCAGTTGTTTCGATGCCGTCCTCGTTGTCTTCATCGACCGTTTCGGCAGCCGTTACGCCGTCGTCGTCTTTGTCGTCGTCGGCCGGGTCGACGGCCGTTCCGGGCGCGTCTTTGCCGGCAGGCGCTGCGGAGGCATCTTCCTCCGGCGCAGGCGACTCAATGTCGTCTGCCGGATACGGCTCGTATGTCGCGGCAAACGCATCAAGGGGTCCGTCCGCCGGCAAGGCCGCATCAACGGGACCGCCGACAAACAGTGCCGCATCAACGGCGCTGTCGACGGAGAGGTGAGCATCAACGGGACCGGCATCGGAATGAGGCAGGGCAGCGACGCCGGTTTCGGGGAATTGTTCGGCAACGGCCGGGTCCGCAGAGGTTGTTCCGGCAGCGGACGAATCTATAGGGGATGTTCCGGCAGCGGCCGGGTCCGCAGGAGTTGCGCCGGAAGCGGCTGCGCCCGGTGTTGCAACAGACACTTCGGTGTCGTCGGGCAAGGCCGCCGTCTTTGCGGTTGCGCGCCTGGCGCGTCCCGCGGGGCGTCCTTTCGCACGCGAAGCGCTTGCGGCGGCAAGACTCGCCTCAGGCTGCTCCGGCGTATCGTCAAGGCTCGCTTCGGCTGTCGGAGGCTGGTCGACGGCGGCGGACAAGGACGTTGTATCCGCGCCTGAAGCGGCGCTTTTTTTCGTGCGGGAGGCGGATTTCGCGCCGGTGCCGCGCACCGCGCCTTTGCCTGTTGCGGGGCGTTTCCGGCTTGAAAGCGGCGCGTCTTGGGCGGGGGCAGCTTCTTCACCTGGAGAAAGGTCTGCGGGGAGAGAATTCTGCGCGGCGTCGCCGGCAAAGGACGACGGCGCATCCGCGGCGTTTGTCAGCTCCGCTGCGCTTGCCTGACCCGTTGCGTCGGCCTGATCCGCGGCGCTTGCCTTATCCGTTGCGTCGGCCTGACCCGTTGCGTCGGCCTGATCCGCAGCGCTTTCCGATGCGGCGGGCGCGGTGTTTTTTTTGGTTCCGCGGTTTTTTTTTGCGGCAGCGGCGCGCGTTCTTCCGCTGTCTTTGCGCTCCGTGTGAGCAGGGGCAGGTGATGTTTCTTCGACGGTATCGTTGTCCGTTACATAGGCCATACAGTCCTCAAAAAGTGAAATGCGGCTTTCCCGCCCCGGCGCATGCGCACAAAACAAGCGAGGAGGTATTCCGGCGGAGTGCGCCCGCTGCCTGCGCAGGCTAACGCGGCAAAACCCTTCGTGTTTTGCAGCCGCCGCGCGCGGCGTGAGCCGGCGGAAAGCGCATTGTTGTTGAGCCCGGCTGCAGGGAAGTCGTCCGAGCGGCCTGCGGCTGAAAAATTTTCTTCGCTGCGCCGAGAAATACCTTTTTTTGAGAAAATGGCAA
>JAITEY010000123.1 GCA_031281815.1 Desulfovibrio sp.
TGCTCTTTCTTTGGTGGTGATTCGGTTGGTGCCCCCCCCCCCCCCCCCCCCCCCCCGGCCTCTCCGGCCCCGCTCGGGCTACGCTCTCCCTCTGCCGGAGAGACCGGGGCGCCTGAGCACAATTCCCTGTTCATCAGGGACTCCTCCTCAGGCGACTCTCGCCTTCTTCGGTGTCCAAGAAAACCCTATACCAATCCATGACCGTAAAAAAATCCAAAAAAGTAGAAAAAAATACATTACAGCACGAAAAAAGATGCTACATGGCCCTGTGAGCTATTCAGAGCGCTATATTGCGGCATCACAATGTCCGGCTTCCACTCCGGCCGTCAAGCGAACAGGGAAGCCCTTTGCCGTTTTCACCTATGTCGCGTTGCTCATCCTCTTTTGGACGGCAGCAGTCGCTGTTTCATTGCTTTTCCACATCTTCCGCTCGGAAACGATTGCTGAAGAAATCGCCCTTGTCCGGGCCCGCACCGCCTTTGAACAGGACATCGTTTACCGGCGCTGGAATTCCGGACTCGGCGGCGCGTATGTGAAAGTTACCGGCGCGACGCAGCCGAACCCGTATCTCGCGGATGACCCGACGCGGGATATTCTCGGTCCGCGTGACGTCCCCCTTACCAAAATCAACCCTGCGCACATGACTCGCCTGGTACACGAACTCGGCGAACTGCAGTCCGGCGTTCGCGGCCGTATCACCGGCACGATGCCGATCCGTCGCGAAAACGCCGCAGACGCATGGGAAGAGAAGGGATTGCTCCGTCTGCAAAAAGGTGACGTCGCCGAGGTTGCGGAAATTCAGTTCATGGAAGGCAAGGAATACCTGCGCTACATTGCTCCGCTGGTCACGGAGGAGAGCTGCACGGCCTGCCATGCCGCCCAAGGATACAAGGTAGGGGATCAGTGTGGAGGCATGAGCTTTTCCGTGCCGATGGGGCCGATCCGAGACCGCGCCCGCACCGCCGTCGCGACCCTCGCGTTGTCGCACGCCGGCATGTGGTTCGTCGGCGTCTCGGTCTTTGCGCTTTGCGGCGTCAAACTGGACCGCCGCATGCGCGAGCGCAAGGAGGCCGCCGAACACGCCGCCGGTGCGAAAAGCGAATTTCTGGCCACCATGAGCCATGAACTCCGAACACCCATGAATGCCGTCATCGGCATGACGACGCTGGCCAGGTCGTCTGCCGACATCGATAGAAAAAATTACTGTCTGGACAAGATAGAAAGCGCCTCTAAGCATCTGCTCGGCATCATCAACGATATTTTGGACATGTCGAAGATAGAGGCGAATACATTAGAACTTTCCCCCTCGGATTTCAATGTACAAATCTTGTTGCGGAATGTGCCGGATGTCGTCAATTTCCGCATGGCGGAAAAACAATTGCGGTTTACGTCAAGCATCGACGAGCGCATCCCCGTCGTGCTTAAAGGAGACAGCCGTCGCTTGGCGCAGGTTCTCGCGAATTTATTGGGTAATGCGGTAAAATATACTCCGAGGCGCGGCAGCGTCAGCCTGGACGCGCGTTTGGTGACGGAGGACGACACCGGCTGCATTGTGCAGGTCAGCGTGGCGGATACCGGCATAGGTATCGTCAAGGAAGCGCTCCCTCGCTTGTTTACGTCCTTTGAGCAGGCCGAGAGCGGCATATCGCGCAGATACGGAGGCACAGGCCTCGGTCTGGCCATTGCAAAACGCATCGTCGAAATGATGGGCGGCAGGATATGGGTGGAATCGGAACCGGGCAAAGGAAGCGTTTTTACTTTCACCATACGGGCCGAACGCGGCACGCAGCCGGGCGCATGTCCCGCCGCGGACGACAACGCGCCTGATGACGACAACGCACCTGATGACGACAAGGACTTTGCGCAGGCGGACACGGCCGAGCGGTTTGCCGGCCGTCATGTGCTTCTGGCCGAGGACATCGAAATAAATCGGGAAATCGTCGTCGCCATGCTTGCTCCGACGGGTCTGACCGTCGACTGCGCGGAAAACGGCGCGGAGGCCCTGCGGATGTTCAGCGAGCAGCCCGAGCGCTATGACCTGATTTTCATGGACGTGCAGATGCCCGAAATGGACGGTTACGCAGCAACGCGCAGAATTCGGGAATTGGATACGCCGCGGGCGCGGGAGATTCCCATTGTCGCCATGACCGCGCACGCCTTCCGGGAAGACGTCGAAAGCTGTCTTCAGGCCGGCATGGTTGACCATGTGAGCAAGCCGCTTGACCACAATCACGTTATGGCCGTGTTGATGAAATACCTTCCCCCCTCGCTTCAGTGAGGACGCCGCCCTCCCCCTCATCGGGGGCTGATGCGAAAATTTATACGTTACACGGTACCGGCAACACACCGATTTCAAGTTCCTGCACGGCGATCGCCGACAACTATACGGTTACTGTTTCCACGCCGTCAGCCCGCCGAGCCGCGTTTTTTTCCGCACGGCCAAGGCGGATCTCTTCCACAATTCGAAAACGATGTTAGTATTGTATCGGCTTCAGGCATTTGAGCCGCAACGGCAGCATTGCGAATTTAAGCTTCAAAGCGGTATACGCCCGAATAATAATTCTCGACAAATCAGCCTAATTACTGTATCGGCATTACAGCAAAATATCAAATCAGGAGGAGACAAGTGAACGAAGAGCGGCAGAGATTGATTGAAAAGGTGCAGAAATTGTTTACAATGGCACGACAGAACGAATCGCCGGAAGAGGCGAAGGTTGCGGCCCTGCGCGCACAAGAAATTCTTCAAAAATATGACATGTCTATTTCCGAAGTCCAGATTAAAGAAGAAGGCTTCGAGAATTGCAGCGAGCATACTTTTGAATTCTTTAAAATCAGGCTCCCTTCATGGATAAAAATTTTGCATACCGTCATTGCCGCAGGCTTTGATGTAAAAGCGCTTCGCAAAAAGCACAGTCAGGGAACGTCGCTATTATTTCTAGGAATTGAACCCGATGTGACAATTGCCAAACAAACTTTTGAGTATCTTCATCATTTTGTTATTAATTATGATTATAAAGATATTGAAGTTACAAGTCGTTACGATTGGCGTTTGGGATTTGTATCTGCTATAAATGTTCGCTTGAAAGATAGAAAGACAGAGCAGAACAAAAATATTACTTCCAACGCATTAGTAGTTTGCAAGAATCAAATTGCACATGATTTCTTAGCGTCAAAATACTCAAATATTCAAACACAAAAGACAAAAGTCAGGTGTGTAGGCGAGTCCTATCATGAGGGATACAGAGTAGGTAAGAAAGTTCCCATTAGTCGCCCTTTGGTTACTCTTGACATCAACGGGCAGATACTGTAGTAATTTGGTCGCGCCGGAAACCGACGCAAACAAGAAAGCACTTGACGTATGCATCAGTGACGGCTAACTGTTTCAATACACTGTAGAAGGCAGCCTCGTTCCGTGTCAAAAAGTATTTTATGGGAGTGAGCGTATGACGACTAAATTCAGAATTATCGGTGGATTCGGGCTCATGATTATCCTGTTGGCCGCGATGTCGGTGTTCGGCATCATTCAGTTGCAGGATTCCGCCGCAGGTTTCCTGACGTACCGCCGCTATGCGCAGATCAACGTCCTGGGCAGCGACATGAACGTCAAGGCCACGGATACTCTCCGGTACTTCAACCGTTTTCTGGCCGAGCACGATCCTGAGCTGATAAACAATACTTTGAGCAGCTTGGACGGCTTTCTGAAACTTGTTCAGGACGCGCGCGGCAGGTCGCGCATTGAAGAAAGGCTGAAAGCCCTTGACGCCATAAGGCAGCACGCCGAGTCGCTCAAACCCCGGGTCAGGGAAATGAGCGACTTTGTTCAGGGAGTGCGGTTACTGTACAGCGAGCAGGTGCGCCCGGCCTACCACGACATGTACAAAGGACTCAACGAAATGGCTGCGATAGCGCGCGGAGTTTCCAACATCGAACTGATCTACCAGTTTAACGACATTTGGCAAAACCTGTCGCAGGCTCTCATCTCTGTAGCGCGTTTTTCAGAAAGTCTCAATCCCCGCGCCGCTGATGAAGGTCTGGAACGTCTCGCTGAGTTGCGAAAAAAACTTGACCCGTTGCAGGGACTGATTATTCAAGAAAACAACAAACGCAAAATGGCGGAAATCATCGACCTCCATGGGCGCGTGGTCAAAAGCCTGGAGTCAATGAAGGCGACTGCGGTCAAAAAGGATGATGTCGTGCGTAAAGTCCGCGACGACGTGCGCGGCTTGAACTCCGCTATCGAAGAATTCAGCAATAAAATCAACGTAGACTCCAAAAATACGGCAGAGCGTATCGTCGGCGACATTGAGTCGGCAGAAACCGTGTTGGTCAGCGCGAGCGCCGCGGGACTGGTTATCGGGCTGCTCGCCGCTCTCGCCCTCATCATCGGGCTGACGCGCGTGCTCAACAAGGTGGCTGCATTCGCCAGGGCCGTGGCTGACGGCAATTTCGACTACCGTGCCGAGATTAAAGAAAAGGGCGAAATCGGCAACATGGTTGACGCCTTGCGCACCATCCCCGCCGTTTTAAATGATATTCTCGATACATACAGAAAGTTGGCCCACGATATCCAGTATGGAAAACTGCAGAGCCAAGCGGAAGCCTCCCGCTTCAACGGCAGCTTTGCCACCCTTATCGACGGCACCAACAATATCGTAGGCAATCTGCGCGGCATCATCGACAATATTCCTACCCCCGTGCTCATGCTGAACAAGGAAACCAAGGTCGAATACCTGAACCTGCAGGCAATGGAAGTCGCCGGTTCCGACGGCGTCGGCAAAGCATGCAGGCAACTCTTCAACCGTGAAGATACGGATACTCCCAACGATGCCGTGCGAAAAACCCTGGAGAGCAAACGTCCGGCTTCGGCGGAAACCCGCTGTCGGCCCCGCGGCAAGGAAATGGACATCGCCTATTCCGCTCTGCCCATACTGGATAAGGACGGCAACCTTACGGCAGTACTGCAGCTTGTCACCGACCTGACTTCGATCAAGCGAACGGCGCGCACCATTCAGAGCGTCGCCGACCAGGCCTCGGGCATATCGAGCCGCGTGGCCGCGGCCGCCGAAGAACTCTCGTCGCAGGTTGAGGAAGTGTCCCGCGGCGCCGTAACCCAGCGCACCCTTGTCGATTCAACGGCAAGCGCCATGAGCGAAATGAACTCAACCGTTCTGGAAGTGGCGCGCAACGCCGGTCAGGCATCGGAGCAGAGCAACCTGACCCGCGACAAGGCCCGGAACGGCGCCCAGCTCGTCAATCAGGTGGTCAGCTCCATCAATCATGTGAACAGCGTGGCCTCTACCCTTCAGAGCAATATGAAGGAACTCGGCTCTCAGGCAGAAAGCATCGGAGGCGTCATGAACGTCATCTCCGACATCGCCGACCAGACCAACCTGCTGGCCCTGAACGCCGCCATTGAAGCTGCCAGGGCAGGCGAAGCCGGACGCGGCTTTGCGGTTGTGGCCGACGAAGTGCGCAAGCTGTCGGAAAAAACCATGTCCGCAACCCAGGAAGTGGGCAGCAGCATCAGCGCCATACAACACTCGGCAAAAACCAATATGCAGGAAGTCGATTCGGCCGTGACCAGCATAGGCGAAGCCACAACTCTGGCAAATTCCTCCGGCGAAGCCCTGAAGGAAATCGTCGATCTGGCCGCCGCCAACTCCATCGTGGTGACATCCATAGCCACGGCAGCGGAAGAACAAAGCTCGACCTCGGAAGAAATCAACAGTTCCATTGAAGAAATCAACCGCATCGTCACTGAAACCGCGGACGCCACAGTGCAGTCCTCCGCCGCGGTGCAGGAACTCTCGCAAATGGCGCAGGAACTGAACCAGGTCATGGAGCAGCTGATCAAACGTCAGTAAGGTTGCGTTCAGGTTCCTCCGACGTGAGCGTACCTTTTGTCGAAGAGCGGACAGGAACGTGTTGTGCGGCAAGGCCGGGGCGCTTGCCGGTACGGCCTTCTTCATGCCCCCGGTACCAAGGGATTTGCCGACTCGGCTCATCCGGCTTGAGCGTACTTTTTGACAAAAGTGAGGGTGGGTGGAGGGGTGGCATGTACATCGGTCCCTTCCGCCCATATCCGGTCATTCACATGCCGGGCGGAGCCGGGGGCTGTACGCCGTCGTAAATCAGCACTTTTTCTCCCCCGGAAAAGGCGTCGTAGGCTTCTTTGCCTCCCCGCAGCAAATGTATCTTGCGCGCGTACAGTTTCGAGGACATGACCAGAGATTGGCGCCAAACGCCCTTTTTCGCTTCCACAAAAAGATACGCAGGTGTCTCGGGGTTGCGCGCAGCCGTTTCCCGGATAATCTCCTGCGACCTGTCGCGTTCATCGGCCAGACGCACGGCGTTTCTCAGCACCACGGCTTCCTGGGCCGCAAAACAGAGTACAGGCAGGAGCATGACCAGAGGGCGAAGGGTAGGGCGCAGGCGCAGCACGCGGCCGGCGAAACAGATGCCTGCTTCGGCCAGGAGTATGGAAAGAAAAGGGAAAACCGGATACAGGTACCAGTCCAGTTTTGAGGTGCTGCAGGTGAGCATGATGACGGGCACCGCCGTGATCAGAAGCAGCCTGCGCGACACCGCTCCGCGTACCCGGAACACTCCCGGCAGATCCCTCGCGGCCAAAGGGCGCGCCGACCGCAGGAACACGCCGATCAACAGGGCAAGTCCCCCCAGCCAGACCGGAAAATTCTGCAGAATCTTGATGAAATAGTAATACACGCCTCCGTTGTGCCCTTCCATCACTGTGGATAAGCGCTGAACAACATCGTTTACCAGCATATGTTCGAAAAAGGTCGTACCGTCGTACCCCATGCGCAGGTATGCCCACAGGCCGACGGGAAACGCGGCGGCGGCAAGGCAGGCCGCGCCGCGCAGAACCAGGCCCGAAGCCGTAGTCCGGAGTGCCCCGACGGGCTTCGGTGAGAACAGGGATTCCCCTCCGCCTGTCCGGAGTGTCCCTTTCGGGTTCGGTGAGGGCGCCGAATCCTCTCCGGTTTCCCCGAAAAAGCGCGCGCCGAAGCCGTGTTCCGCGAGAAAGAGCAGAATAAGGCTTACCCCCAGGTGGGCGGCATGGAAACTTTTACACAAAAAGGCAAGACCGGCGAAAAAGGCGGCGATGAGAAAACGGTGAAATCCTTTGCCCGGCGCTGAAACGCAGAACAGGGACAAGGCATAGAGCATGACGAAGACGGCATCGGCATCGCCCGTTCTGGCGCCGTGCCTGGTGAGCAGGCGTATGGAGGTGACGAATATGCTTACGGCGAGCAGGCTGAAGGCCGGTCCCCTGTAACGCAGGGCGGACAGACCGACGGCCGCGGCCGTCACAAGAAAGGCGACGGCGGAAAAGAAGCGCAGGCCGAACTGCGTTTTTCCGAACAACTTGATGCCTGCGACGGCGTGGTAAAAGGCCAGAGGCGGTTTGGCGTTGTAGTAATCGGGTTCGGATTCGTAGGTGTTGACCAGATAGTCGCCGCTTTCAATCATTTCCAGGGCGCTGACGCCGTGCCGCGCCTCATCCCAACTGGCGATGATCCCGTCGCCCAGCCTGTAGAAGACGTTGAAACAGGCCGTGAACAACAGGAAAAGCGTGAGAACGGCGAGGACGGCCTTGCGCGTCCCGGCCGGCATTGTAAGCGGCATCGCAGTCGGTGTTCCGGTCGGCGCGGCGTTCAATGTTACAGTAGAAGTTTCAGGCATTGTAAGCGGTGTTGCAGCCGGTACGGCGGACATTGCCGGCGCCGGGGCGGTTCAACTTCAAAAATACACATCCACAAACGTGGGTGCAGGGGGACTCCTTCTCCCTGCCGGGTCCGGGGCTGAGCCTCGGCCGCCGGAGGCATGCACATCAACCCTGAAATGTACTCGGCGTTGAAAAGGGCGGGATTTCCCGCCCTTTTCAACAGTATCCTTGCGGACTGCGCCCGTCAGGCGGCAGCCCCCGCCGAACTCAGTTCAAGCGGCACATTGTTGCGGAACCACGCCGCCTTGGACAGAAAAACAATCAGAGCCAGAGCGGCTGCGGCGCAACCGATCCCTACGGAAAGGGTGTAGCTGAGACGAAATCCTTCCGGGGCTACGCAGAGGTAAGCGACAACCGTGGCCGTCATGAACGTGGCAGGCAGAGAGATGAGCCAGTGCATGCCTCCTCTGCGCACCACATAAGCCGCGGCCGACCAGAGGACCACAGTGGCCAGAGACTGGTTGGACCAGCCGAAATAACGCCATATAATGTTGAAGTCCACCTGGGAGAGCACGATGCCCACGATGAAGAGAGGCACGGCAATCATCAGGCGGTTCAGGGGCTTGCCCTGGGGTATGCCGCTGAAGTCGGCTATGACCAGCCGCGCCGCCCGGAAGGCGGTGTCGCCGGAGGTCACGGGCAGGGCCACAACGCCCAGAATGGCCAGTACGCCGCCCACCGGTCCCATAAGCGTAAAGCACACTTTTTCGACGACCACTGCCGGTCCGCCCACACTCATCAGTTCGGGGGCGCTGTGGTACATGGTCATGCCGGCCGTGGCCCAGACCAAGGCTATGATGCCTTCGGCAATCATCGCGCCGTAAAAGATGCCGCGTCCGCATTTCTCATCAGGCACACAGCGGGACATCAGCGGCGACTGCGTGGCGTGAAAGCCGCTCAATGCGCCGCAGGCTATGGTGATGAACATCATGGGCCACATGGGCAGCCCTTTGGGGTGCTGGTTGCCGAATACACTCGTGCCTTCCACATTCGGCCAGTTATAGAACTGGTAGTCGCCTAT
>JAITEY010000197.1 GCA_031281815.1 Desulfovibrio sp.
TTTTTCCTGCTCGGCGGCGACAGAAAAAAGAAAGACAGGCAACACGGCGGATCGGAAAATATTGAACGCGTCAAGGAAATTTTTCAGTCCGGACGTTTTCCCGTAGTAACTACCCAGTGCCTGGACGACAATCGCAGAGTGGGCAGGGTGCTGGGGCTTGTGGCATGCCGCGGCTACGATTCCGAGCAGACCTTTTTCGGCATGGCCGCGAGGGCTGTGAACAAGGGCGCTCATGCCATAATCGGCTACCAGGAAAACGTGGCGTTTCACCCCGACGGGAGCAAGTTTTTCACCTGCTACGGCACGGCTGTGCAGTGCGAAACTCCATCCCCGCCGCGCAGGGCGCTCCCGGAATACCCGGAAAGCATCTGAACAGGACAATCTATGCAAAAGCGCAATAAAAAAATCGCGGCCGGGCTGCTCGGCGCGCTTCTGGTCGCGGCCGGCGTTTTCTTTGTCCCCTCTTTGCTGGAAAAACAAACAGAATCCCGTACAGCCGCCTTTCTGACAAGTCTGCCCGGCGACATACGCGCAAAGTCCGTGAAGGCCGACTTCTGGAACGCGGAAGTCGTCCTCAAAGGAGTAACCGGCACGGGAAAACGCCTGGACGGAGGCGAATTCACTTTTGAAGCCGAGGAATTCCTTGCCGGAGACATCAAGTCCGGAAGTCTTACCGCATCCGGTCCGGTTCCTTTGCTCGGCCGGTTCCGAGTCAAGGATTTGAAGGTCCGGGCGGATGTCACCCTGCCCGACTTGGAGCAGCCGCTGAAACAGACGTTTACCGTTGCCGAACTGAGCCTGCGGGACATCAGCGGCGATTTGAAGCGCCTGATGCAGGCTTACAACGCGGGGCAGAGCGAGTTTATCGACGCCGTTGCGACCTGCCGCGTAGGCAATGTGGTCATGAACGGCTACGCCGTCGATACGGGGCTGGGAGCCCTGGGTTCGGCCCATGTTGTGCTGGATTCCTTTACAGGCCGGGATATGAGCCTGCAGAGTACAGGCGCTTGCGAACTGCGCGGTTTCAAAATCAGCGCTCTCGGCATGGATATCGCTTCTATAGGAAGTATGCGGGCGGCATCCGCTTCCGGCCCGAATATGTATCATTATGTGACGGTTATGCAGCAGAATCAGCAACAGGGGCGTGACGGGCGCGCGGCGATCCCGGTCCTGGTGCAGGCTCTGGAAACAACCCCCGCCGTTCTCCGGGGCATGGAATGCGAGGATATTTCCCTGCCCCTGAATTTTCCGGCCGACAAGCGTCTGCACATCGCCCGGGCAAGCACGGACATGACCTTGGATGCGCGCAGCGCCAAGTTGCGCGTTACTCTCTCCGGGCTGAGCATTCCCCCGGAGCTGCTCGCCGGCCTTGTTCCCCTTGCCTCAGAATTCGCAAGGGCATACGGCAAAAAGCTGGAGATTGACGCTGTGGCGGACTTGGACGGCGCGCTGGAAGAAAAAGAAGGCACTCTCAACCTGAACACATTCTCCTTGGCGGATCCGGCTCTGGTTTCCCTTGAATCGACCGGCGCGTTCGCCTTTACCCTCAAGGAGGGGAGAGCAGGGGGCCTGGAGGGCTTGTTGTTGTCCGGAGCGGAGATGTTTCTCAAAAATTGCCGCCTGACGATTGAGGATATCAACCTGGTCGACACCCTGCTCGCCGGCAGCGGGAATAAAGCCGTAGCGCGCACGTCGACCGCCGCCGTGCTGCGAAGCCTGGTCGAGGATAACAGCGACAGGCTTTCGGACAAGGCGCTGAACGGCTTGGCGCAGCTCGTTGCCGCGCCGGGCAAGCTGACGATCAACGTAAACCCGGCTCTTCCTCTGCCGCTGACATCGGACATTATCGACGAGGAGGGAATGCAAAATCTGCATGTCGGCGCAACAGTGGAGTACACGCCCCGCTGAACGCCGGCGTGCCCAAGCGCCTGAAGACCCCGCGTACGCATTCAGGCGTCCTCTTCGGAATTATACTTCTGCGCAGAAGGCTGACCGAAGCTGTCCGCAGGCGGCCAGAATATCCGAACCTTTGCTTTTGCGGACGGTGGCTGTGATATGCCGCTTGCGCAGGTATTCTTCAAAAGCGGCGGCGGCCTGCCCGTCGGGCGCGCGGTACGGCGCGCCTTCCGCCGGGTTGTAGAGAATAAGGTTGAGTTTGCCTTTTATGCGGGACATCAAGGCGGCAAGTTCAGCGGCTTCGACAGGTGAATCGTTCACCCCCCCCAGCAGCAGGTATTCAAAGGTCAGCCGTTCGCGCGCCCGCAAGGGGTATGCGCGCAAAAGGGACATCAGGGATTCCAGGGGAAGGCGCGCGGCCGCCGGCATGAGCCGGGCGCGCAGCGCCTGATTGGGCGCATGCAGGGATACGGCGAGATAGGCGTGCCCGGATGCGCCGAGCACCTTCAGGCCCCGCTCCACTCCGCAGGTGGAAACCGTGATGCGGCGGGGAGAAAAGGCCAGGCCGCTTTCGCTGTTCAGTATCCTCAGGCTGCGCATAAGCGCGTCGAGGTTCAGCAGAGGTTCCCCCATGCCCATGAACACCAGGTTGCGCACCTGCGCCTCCGGGGACACGCCCGCGAGGTATTCCTGCGCGACCAGTACCTGCCCGAGGATTTCCGCCGCGCTCATGTCGCGGACAAAACCCATGGCGCCCGTGCTGCAAAAAGTACAGCCCATGGGACAGCCCACTTGACAGGACAGGCAAAGGGTCCAACGTTCCTTGCCCTCACGCGACGCGGAAGGGATAAGCACACTTTCCACGCTTTTGCCGTCCGCCAGACGCAACAGCAATTTTACCGTGCCGTCCGTTGCGGTCAGGGTCCGCGCAATTTCGGGCCTGCTTACGCAGGCGTATCGTTCGAGTTCGAAGCGGAAGGAACGGGCCAGATCGCTCATCGCGGCAAAGTCGCGCGCTCCTTTGGCCCAAATCCACTTCCAGAGCTGGCGCGCCCGGAAAGGAGCCTGTCCCAAGCCGCAGACAAAACGCTCCAGTTCGTCCGCGTCAAGGTTCAACAGATCAGTCATGCGTTGCCGGTGCGTTTCGCCGAACAGCAGTTCCTGCGTTCGGCGTGTCGAGGTTCAGCACATCGATCATGCGCCGCCGGAGCGCCTGTCGTCCACGCGCTTCGCCTTGCCCTCCGCGCGGGGAATCGCGTTGGGCTGCGCCAGTTCCACCTTGGGGGTGATGAGAATTTCATCGTGCAGGCGGCTTGCGAGGCGTTTTTGCAGGGAGGTCAACACCCGCATGTCTTCGACGAAATATTCTCCGCGCACTTCGACCTGTACGCGCATGCGGTCCATACCGCTCTCGTTGTCCAGGATAATCAGGTAGTTTTCCCCGACTTCCCGGAAACTCATGAGTACCTGCTCCACCTGCATGGGGTAAATGTTGCAGCCTTTGACGATGAACATGTCGTCCACGCGGCCCGCTATGCGGTCCAGACGGCGGTGTTTGCGTCCGCAGGGACAGTCGCCCGGCAGAAAGCGCGTCAGATCGCGGGTGCGGAAACGAATCACGGGCATGCCCCGCCTGCTGAGCGTGGTCATGAC
>JAITEY010000209.1 GCA_031281815.1 Desulfovibrio sp.
AGATTCACATCCGGAATATACCCGAGAACGGTAAACAACAGGGTGGGCGGAATGGAAATTTTCACGCCGCCGCCCGTATAGTCGTTCTTCATGGAATCCTTGCCCGAAATGCAGGGGACGTCGTAGGCCTCGCAGTAATGCGCCAGCGCCCTGCACGCCTGCACCAACTGCGCCAGCTTGTGCGGGCCGTCGGGATTTTTTTCCGATTCCACGGGGTCGCACCAGCAGAAATTATCGACGCCGACCATGCGCTCGGGGTCAGCGCCGACGGCGACGGCGTTGCGCACGGCTTCGTCGACGGCGCAGGCCGCCGCCCGGTAGGCGTCGAAGTCGCTGAACTTCGGGCAGATGCCGTGGGCAAGGACGATGCCTTCTTCGCAGTCCAGCACGGGCCGCAGCACGGCGGCGTCTGAAGGCCCGTCGCGCCGCACGCCGGTCAGCGGTTTGATGACGCTCCCGCCCTTGACCTCGTGGTCGTACTGCCGGATCAGGTATTCCTTGCTGCAAATATTCAGGCGTCCGAGCATGGTCAGCAACAGTTCCCTGTGTGTGCGGCCGCGCCGGCGCAGGGCGTTTTCCAGGTCCGCCGGCGTTCCGCCCGCCGCCGGCCTGAGCGCGCCGGGATCGAGGCGGGCGCGCAGTTCCATGCGCGGCACACCGTGATGCATGAAGTCCATAGGCAGATGGGCGACCGTCCGGTCCTTCCAGGTGACGTGGAAGAAGCCGGAGTCCGTAAATTCACCCAGGGCGGCAGCCTCCACATCCATTTCAGCGGCCGTCGTTAAAAATTGCTCAAGATGCCGGGGAGGCACGGCCAGGGTCATGCGTTCCTGGGCTTCGGAGAGCAGTATCTCCCAAGGCTTGAGGCCGTCGTACTTGAGGGGCGCTTTGGACAGGTCCAGCACGCAGCCGCCCGTGTCTTCGGCCGTCTCGCCCACCGATGACGACAGCCCCCCCGCGCCGTTGTCCGTAATGGACGAGTACAGCCCGAGATCGCGCGCCGTGATGATGAAGTCGTACAGCTTGCGCTGGGTGATGGGGTCGCCTATCTGGACGGCGGCGGCGGGCGATCCTTCATGCAGTTCTTCGGAGGAAAACGTCGCCCCGTGTATGCCGTCTTTGCCTATGCGGCCCCCGGCCATCACAATGATGTCGCCTTTGCCGGCTTTTTTGTAATGCCCGGGCCTGCCGTGCAGCACGGCGGGCAGGAGGCCGACGGTGCCGCAGAATACGAGGGGTTTGCCGAGATAGCGCGCGTCGAAAACCATGGAGCCGTTGACCGTGGGGACGCCGCTCTTGTTGCCGCCGTCACGCACCCCGTCGCCGACGCCCTCCATGATTCTGCGCGGGTGCAACAGGCGCGGCGGCAGTTCGCCCGTGTAAAACGGCGAGGCGAAACAGAACACGTCCGTGTTGCACACGAGTTCCGCCCCCATGCCCGTGCCCATCGGGTCGCGGTTCACGCCCACGATGCCGGTAAGCGCGCCGCCGTAGGGGTCCAGGGCGGAGGGGCTGTTGTGGGTTTCCACCTTGATGCAGACGTCATAGTCCGCGTTGAAGGCAGCCACGCCCGCGTTGTCCGTAAAGACCGAGCGGCAGCGGTCTTTCTCACCCGCCTTGCGGCGTATCCTGTCCGTGACGTCCATAATGCAGGTTTTGTACAGGCCGTCGATAATCTCGACCCGGCCTGTAGCGGGATCTTCGCAGCGGATGCGCGCGGAGAAAATTTTATGTTTGCAGTGCTCGGACCAGGTCTGGGCCAGGACTTCCATTTCCGCGTCGGTGGGGTTGCGCAGGAATTCCGGGGCAAGGCCCGGGGAGCGGCGTTCGGCGACGCTTTCCGGGCGGAGGAAGTGGTCGCGTACGGCGCGCATTTCCTCAAGGGAGAGCGCCCAGGTATTGTCGCGGCTTGCGGCGGCCAGTTCTGCGTCGCTCATGGACGACAGGGGCACGGCGGCGATATCGCCGGCGGCGGGCAGAGCGACTTTGGCCGCGCGCGGGGCAAACCCCGGCTCCTGTCGCCATTCTTCGCCGCTCTTGATGCTGAAGCGATGGATGAGTTCGTTGACCAGGAGGCCGCGCGCCGCGCGTTCCACGTCCTCCCGGCGCAACGCGCCTTTCAGGTGACGGCGCGTTGCCGTATAGACGGCGCAGGCTTCTTTGCGCGCCGCGTCCAATCCCAGTACCAGAGCCAGGGTATCGCGGGCCGTGCGGCCTTCGTTGTCCGTGACGCCGGGATGAAACGCCGTTTCAATGATCCAGTCCGCATCCGTGGGGAACGGTTCAAGGGACGCCTCCTGCACTATCGGGTCATGCAGCGCGGCCTTGTCCACGGCCGTTTTCAGTTCGCCGCGCTCCAGACCGTCCACGGTATAGGCCTTGGTAATGCGGACGGCGTCGATGTCGAGGCCGAGGAAGGACTTGGCCTTGGCGGCGAAGTCACGCCCCGGATAATCTTCCGGACCGGCCTTAAGGCGAACTTCCACGGTAAACAGCATTGAAACTCTCCGGCGGAAAAAGGAAGGGGCGGGTTTTGCGGCAACTCTCGGGAAGCGCTGTTGTTCAACGTCTGCAGGGGTTCAGATATGCCGAAAGCGCCGTTCTGTCCACACCCGGCCTGCGCGTATTGCCGTTTTCATGCGCGGCGTCTTGACATGCGGGCGGCGGCGCTGCTATGTGCACGGCGAGGGTAAGTATCGTTGAAGGGCCTATAGCTCAGTTGGCAGAGCCTCCGGCTCATAACCGGACTGTCCGAGGTTCGAGTCCTCGTGGGCCCACCAGAACATTCCTGCGCGGCGATCCCGGCTTGCTCCGGCGAAGTCATTCATGTGGGTCGACTTTTGCCGACTTTTGCGTCCGGCCGGTGTTTCTCTGCCGTCGGCGCGCCCTTCCATGAGAAAAGCCGTTTTTTTCGACAGCGCTTTGCCGCAGCAGGCATATTCCCCTGCGGGAGAACCTGTGATACGGTGAGTAACATTTCATTGCACCTCATCAACCGCAATCAGCCAGGAGGAGGACGTCATGCCGCTGACCGGTCCCAAAAGCATGTTTGAGAAGGCGTACAAGGAAGGCTACGCCGTGGGCGCGTTCAACGTCAACAACATGGAAATTATTCAGGGGATCATGCAGGCAGGCGCCGAGGAAAGAGCGCCGCTTATCCTCCAGGTATCGGCGGGCGCGCGCAAGTATGCGGGCCAGAATTACATAGTCAAGCTGGTGGAGGCTGCGTTGCTGGAAACGGACCTTCCGGTGGTGCTGCATCTTGACCACGGCCCGGATTTCGAGTTGTGCAAGGCATGCATAGACGGCGGGTTCACCTCGGTGATGATTGACGGCTCGCATTTGCCCTTTGAAGAAAACATCGCCGTTACCGCCGAGGTTGTCGCTTACGCCCATGACCGCAACGTATGGGTTGAGGCCGAGTTGGGACGCCTCGCGGGCGTTGAGGACGACGTGAAAGCGGAAAAAAGCGTGTATACCGACCCGGATCAGGCCGTGGAATTCGTCAAGCGCACGGGTTGCGACTCTTTGGCCGTTGCCGTGGGGACCAGTCACGGCGCATACAAGTTCAAGGGCGACGCCAAGCTGGATTTCCCGCGTCTTGAAAAGATAAGCGGGTTGTTGCCCGGCTGTCCGCTGGTTTTGCACGGGGCGTCCAGCGTACCGCAGGAATTTGTGGAAATGTGCAACAAGTACGGCGGCCGGGTAAGCGGCGCGCGCGGCGTGCCTGAGGACCTGTTGCGCAAAGCTGGAGCGCTCGGCGTGTGCAAGATCAATATCGACACGGACATCCGCCTGGCGATGACGGCGAGCATCAGGAAGTATTTTGAGGAAAATCCGGCGGACTTCGACCCGCGCGCGTACCTGAAGCCCGCGCGGGAAGCGGTCAAAGGCATGGTACGGCATAAAATCAAAAACGTGCTCGGCTGTTCCGGCAAGGCCTGACAACAACTTTTCGAGAGGCACGGCGGGAGCGCATTTCCCGCGGCCGGCGACTACAAACAGCGTTGACGCGTTTGCTGTTTGCCGTCCGAACAAGGGAGCGGCTGCCGCAACAGCTTGCCTTCTCTGTTGCCGTGCGTTATTCCCGTTCTGCGGAGAGGTGTCCGAGCGGCCGAAGGAGCACGACTGGAAATCGTGTATACGTGAAAGCGTATCCAGGGTTCAAATCCCTGCCTCTCCGCCAGTGAATTAAGTAAAACCAACAAGTTACGACAAAGTAGCTTGGTGGTTTTATTTTTACCTGACGTCAACGAGTCGGCCTGTGCATACCGCCGTGGTAAGCGTCAAATTAAGGCTCATCCGGCTTGAGCGTACTTTTGCGCAAAATGCCGGCCCTGCAAAGCTTTTGGGAACGCTCACAAACGGCATGTTTGCCGCCGGCGTGTTTGCATTCCCCCGGAGCCGCCGTC
>JAITEY010000147.1 GCA_031281815.1 Desulfovibrio sp.
ATGGATCAACTCGCTTCCACTCCTTGAGGTTGTCCGCAAAGCCGTCCTGAAGTATACTCGACCCGACCGCAAGGAGGCAAAAACGTGTCCGATCCCTACGCGATTCCCAAGCATTTTAATATAGCAGGCCCTTGCGTTCCGGGAGAACACTATATGCTGGACGCCGTCGCCAGGCTTCCGGAAGCGCGAGAACTCGCTGAGAAAAAACACTATTTTGTCATTCACGCGGCAAGACAGTCGGGCAAAACAACGCTCTTGCGCGCCTTGACCAGGGAATTCCATGCCGAGGGCAAATTTTACGCCCTGTACTGCTCACTCGAAGCGTTACAGGGCGTGTCGGATGTCGCAGAAGGAATAAACGGCATTTCAGCGGTTCTGCGTTTATCGGTGCAACGCGCAAAGGCCTCTGCCCTCGGCGCAGCTTGGCCGGAATCTGTATTCGCGTCCGCAAGTACCCTGGTCGGCGAAACTCTCATGCGCCTGTGCGGTGGTCTGGACAAGCCGCTCATTCTTTTTTTCGATGAAGCGGATTGCCTTTCCGGGCAGGTGCTTATCAGTTTCCTGCGCCAACTGCGCGACGGCTATGTCAACAGGGACGAGGCACCTTTTCCTTGGTCCGTTTCCCTCATCGGTATGCGCGACATTCGGGATTTCAAGGTCCAGCTGCGGCCGGACAGGGATACTTTGGGGTCGGCGAGCCCCTTCAACATCGTCACCGAAGCCCTGACCCTCAGTAACTTCACCCAAGAGCAGACAGCCGCCCTGTATGGACAGCATACGGAGGCCACGGGGCAACCTTTTGAAGAACGCGCTGTGGAACGCGCCTTTTATTGGTCGGGAGGACAACCCTGGCTGGTCAATGCCCTGGCCCGCCAGGTAGTGGAAAAAGACCTGGCCGGCGACCGCAGCGTGACGGTGACGGTCGACCTTATGGATGCGGCGGCTGAAGCCCTGATGCTCCGCCGCGATACGCACATAGATTCCCTGCTGGAACGCCTGAAGGAACCGCGTGTGCGGAAGGTTATGGAACCGGTGCTGGCCGGTCTGGGCAATGAAGTCCCGCTCTTGGCCGACGACACCAAATTCTGTCTCGACCTGGGACTTTTGAAAAACGATCCGCAATTGGGATTGTGCCCTTCAAATCCAATATACCGAGACGTTATTGTACGAACACTCAACTATGATACGCAGTATGCGCTTCCACACAGTCTCACTCACCGTTGGATGGACGGCAAAAACATTGATATGTCCGCCTTGCTGAAAGAATTTCAGCAATTTTGGCGGGAAAACGCGGCAATGTGGACGGAGCGCTATGAATACAAAGAAGCCGCGCCGCATTTGATTTTGCAGGCATTTTTGCAGCGCGTGACTAACGGCGGCGCGCAGATCATCCGTGAATTCGCCTTGGGATCGCGCAGGGTGGACGTTTGCGTCCGCTATGCGGGCAAGGCTTACCCCCTGGAGTTGAAACTTGCCTCTTCCAAGGCCCGCAAGCAGGGTCTCGAACAGTTGGAGATATATATGGCCGCTTGCGGCGCATCCGAGGGCTGGCTGGTTATTTTTGACCGAGATCCGTCCACCGGTTGGGATGAAAAAATTTCCTGGTCCACGGAGAAGCTGCCGGGCGGCGGAACGGCGCATATCGTCGGCTGCTGAAAGGCAACCGCACGCGGCGTCAAGTTGTATGCGGCGTCAAGTTGTATTTTGATACATACTCAGGCACTTTTTTGTTATTCGAGGGCGTCTTCATCCCCCGCCTCTTCATCATAGGCAGCATATTGCGGAGGGCTTTTTCCGGTTTTTTCAACTATACGAGGATAGTGTGCTCTCGCAATTTTTTCGGGAGTACCAATAAATTTTATCGTATGCCACCATTCGTCACCGAAATCAAACCAGTAGAAAAACAGTTGTCCCGGTACCAAATTCAAAGATATAATGCTGGTTTCCGAGACATCTCTTGCACCTTTGTTATAGTCATCGTTTTCATTAATATCATCATAAAACATATGGTATACATAACGTTGGGATTTTTTGTCATGAGGTCTCACGCCGCCTATCTGAAATTCGCACATGTGCTGGTCGTAGCGGTCAAAGGCGGCAAATATGGCATGGTGCAAAGCTTCCAGTGACTGTGAGCCGCGAATGTCAATAATCCTTGAGGGCATTTTTGGGTGTTGTCGCAAAAAAGAAGATGTAAGCGGGCCGGACAGCAGATGCACATCAAATCGGAAGATTGACTTTGCGGTCATGGGACCGAATGGTGATTCCCGGGCTTCGGCATGCATAATTTTTCTCCCTGCGCTTATGTTTCAAGATGAATGCTGTTTCCTTTGCTTGTTTTTCAACGCGAGAACGGTAAATGTCATAGTAAATTCCTCAAAGAACGTTTGCTATACACGGCATGGATGCCTCTCGTGGAGGCGACCCGCCTTTTCCCGGCCTGCTTACCCGGCCTTTTCCCTGGATTCGCTCCGCAACCCGGCTTCAAGTTCCTCAAGCAGGACGCGCGCAGCGGCATCGGGGTCAAGCGCCAGCGTCGCCCCGGCCGCGGAAGGGTGCCCTCCGCCGCCGTACCGTGCGGCCACCGCGCGCACGTCGAAGTCGCCCATGGAACGCAGGCTGACCCTGCACTTGCGCTTCGCTTCCTCACGCACGAAAAGGCCGACGCGCACGCCTTGCAGGCAACGAAGCCGGGAGGAGAACCCTTCCAGGTCCTCGGCGCTCAACCCCGCCTTGTCCAGCCAGGCTTTGCGGACCAGACAGCAGGATACCGCGCCGCCGGCGTGCAGCGTAACGCTGTTCATCAACTTGCCCCAGAGCCGCATGCGCGCCAGGGACCAGGTATTTTCGGTGCGGCTTGTGAAATCGGCCACGTTCAGGCCCGCGGCCACGATGCGCGCGGCCATGCTCAAGCTGTCGGCGCCGGTGTTGGAAAAGGTGAAATTGCCGGTATCCGAAACCAGTCCGAGATAGACGGCCTCGCCCAGACCGCCCGCGAGAGGCAGGCCCAGGTATTCGGCGAAGCGCCCTACCAGTTCCGCCGTGGCCGAGCATCCCGGGCACACCAGATTGAGATGTCCGTATCCCGGATTGTCGGCATGGTGGTCTATGTTGACGATGCGCGGACGAATCCCTTCCGTGCCGGGGAACACGCCGCTCTCGGCCAGCGCCCGCATCTCCGAGCCCGCTCTGGCCGCGTCCCCGCAGTCGGCGAATATCACCAGATCGGGCACAAAGCCCGCCAGTCCGGCGCAATCGGACGCCGCGGGCGCGGGCAGGGCCGTCGCCGGCCGGCTGCCGAAATCCGGCAGAAGGCGCGCGTCCAGCCCGAAATGCAGGGCAATATGGGCCAGAGCCGCCGCCGAGCCGACGGCGTCGCCGTCCGGCGCGACGTGCGCGGTGATCAGTACCTTCCGCGCTTCCTTGAACGCCTGTTCCAGAGAAGCAAAAACGCTGTGCATGTGTGATTCCGAATAATGCCGGGAACAGAGAATGCCGGCCGCTTTTCGCTCCGGGTCGCCCGGCGGCGAAAAGCCTGCCGCGCCGGCGGCTTCACCGCTCAGGGCATGTCTTCCCCCTGGACGAGGAGTTCGCTGTAAACTATTTCTTCCGGACACACGGCTTCAATCATGGACAAACACTTGGTCAGGCGGCTTTCCATGTGCCGCTTGTCGTTGCCGACGGACACAAAGGCCAGACGCAGGCAGTCCTTGTCGTTTTGGCTGTCCACCTCGGCAACGCTCACGTTGAAGCGGTTGCGTACCTTGCGCTTGAGGCTCAAGGCCACACGTCGCTTGTCTTTCAGACTTTCGTTGCCGTGCAGGCGGAATTCCACGCCCAGTATGCCGATAATCATAAGCCCCGCCCGTTTACAGCGTAGCCGCCTCCTCAACCGTTTCAAAGACTTCAATGACGTCGCCGACCTTGACGTCGTTGAAGTTGTCGATGCCTATGCCGCATTCGTAGCCCTTGACCACCTCGCGCACGTCGTCCTTGAAACGGCGCAGCGAAGACACCTTGCCGTTGTGCACGACCACGCCGTCGCGCACCAGGCGCAGGCCCGCGTTGCGCACAATCTTGCCGTCCGCCACGCGGCAGCCCGCAATGACGCCGACTTTGGGCACAGTGAAGATTTCCCGCACCTCGGCCGTCCCGAGAAAGACCTCGCGCTCGACCGGGGCCAGCATGCCTTCCATGGCCCCGCGCACGTCTTCCACCAGTTTGTAGATGATGTCGTAGAAGCGGATGTCGACCTTTTCCTGCTCGGCCAGTTCCCTGGCCTTGACCGAAGGACGCACGTTGAATCCGATGATGATGGCTTCCGAGGCCGAGGCCAGGAGCACGTCGGATTCCGACACCGCTCCCGTGCCGCCGTGGATGATGCCGATGCGCACCTTGTCCGTGGACAGCTTGGTCAGGGCGTCGCCTATGGCTTCCAGGGAACCCTGCACGTCGGCCTTGATCACCAGGCTGAGCACCTGGGCTTCCGTATCGCCGGCCTTGCGGGCCAGGAAGGTTTCCAGGGTCACCCTGGATTCCCTGGCCAGTTCGCGGTCACGCTGCTTGAGGGCGCGGGATTCGGCGATGCGCCGGGCCGACTTTTCGTCCGTGATGACGATGAATTCCTCGCCCGCTTCGGGCACGCCTTCAAAGCCCTGGACTTCCACAGGAATGGACGGGCCCGCTTCCTTGACCTTTTTACCCTGGTCGTTGAACATGGCGCGCACGCGCCCGGAATGCACGCCGCAAATGAACGTGTCCCCGAGCTTCAGCGCGCCCTGCTGGATGAGCACGGTGCCGAGCGCGCCTCTGCCCTTGTCCAGCCGCGCTTCCACGATATGCCCCAGCGCCGGGCGCTTGGGGTTGGCCTTGAGTTCCAGGATTTCCGCCTGCAGGGCCAGCAGTTCCAGCAGTTCGTCGAGACCTTGGCGCGTTTTGGCGGACACATAGCTGAAGGTCGTGTCTCCGCCCCAATCTTCCGAAACCAGCCCGAGGTCGGCGAGTTCACGCTTCACGCGGTCGACGTCGGCGCCCGGCTTGTCCATTTTGTTCACGGCCACCATAATCGGCACGCCGGCCGCGCGGGCGTGGTTGACGGCCTCGCGGGTCTGTTCCATGACCCCGTCGTCGGCGGCCACCACAAGCACGACGATATCCGTGACTTCCGCGCCGCGCGCCCGCATGGCGGTAAACGCCTCGTGTCCGGGCGTATCGAGAAAGACTATTTCACCCTTCTTCGTCTTGACGTGGTACGCGCCTATGTGCTGGGTGATGCCGCCGGCCTCGCCCGAGGCCACGGAAGATTTGCGCACGGCGTCCAGAAGCGAGGTCTTGCCGTGGTCCACGTGGCCCATGATGGTCACCACAGGGGGACGCACGACGTAGTCTTCGCTGTTGTCTTCAAAATGTCCCTGCTGGGCGTCGATGATATCCTGCTCGGAAAAGCCCGTTTTTTCGATTTCGTAGCCGAATTCGCCGGCGACCAGGACGGCGGTGTCGATATCCAGACTCTGGTTGATGGTGGCCATGACGCCGAGGCCGAAGAGCACCCTGATGATCTCGCCGGACTTGAGCCCCATCTGATGGGCGAGATCCGAGACGCGGATGAATTCATCCACGCGGATTTTGCGTTTGACGGCCTTGACCGGCTGGGTGCCGCCCAAGGGAGCGATCTCCTTGCTTTTACGCACCTTGCGGCGCTGGACGGTCCTGCTCCAGCTGTGGTCGTCGTCCGCCGTCCGGCCGCGTTCCGGGAACTCGACGGTTCTGCGGCCTTTGCCGCGGTTTCTGCGGGCTTGTTCGCCTTCCTGCGGGGGGAGGGTCGGAGCGCCCTTTGCCGGCCCGGCGACGCCCGGACGGGCGGGGCCTTTGCGTTGTCCGGGGCGGTCCGGCCTGTCGGGTCTGTCGGGGCGGGGAGGCATGCCCGGACGGGCGCCCGGCCCAGGCCGGCGCGCTCCCGGCGCGGGCCTGGGTCGACCCGCGCCCGGCGCGGCGCCCGGCGTCCTTGCGACGTCGGGGCGGGAAATGACGCGCACTCCGGCCGCCCCCGCGCCGTCCTCGCGGTTGCCGTCGGCGTCGGGGCGCGCGCTCAGGATCGGGGCCGAGGACATGGCCCGGCCGTCGGCGTGGCGTTCCGGTTCGGCGGAAAAAGCGGCCGACCGCGCGCCCGCGGCCGCGGGTCTTTTGCGTTCTTCGCGTTGCGGGGCGGCGGGGGTTTCCGGCGTTGCCGGGGCGGGCTCCGGCGCGGCGGGGGCGTCGCCGGCCGGGGCGGAGGCCGGAGCCGGAGCCGGGGGTTGTTCGGGCTGCGCGGCCCGTTCCGGCATGAATACGATGCGGGCGGGCGGCGTTTCTCTGCCTGCTCCGCCGCGTCTGCGCTCGCGTTTTCCCGAGCGGGGACCGGCAGGCGCCGCCGTTTTCTCTTCAACTCCGGCTTCCGCGGCCCCCTGAGCGCCGGCATCGGCGGGGGAGGACGGGGTTTCGGGCTTCGCTTCCGGCGCTCCCGACGCTTCGGCGGCCGGAGGCTGCGACGGGGACAGTGCCGGCGCCGCGCCGTCTCCGGGGCTGCGCTCCGTTCCGGCCTCGGCGGCGCGGGAGCGCCGGCGCACCCTGATTTCCGGCCTGTCAGGTTCCGGAGGAGGGGAAATCTTGTTGCGCAGGCGCGCGGCTTCCGCCTCGGAGACGCTGCTGCCCGCGACTTTGGCCGGGATGCCCAGATCCTTCGCCGCAGCCAGAACGTCTTTGCTGCCGACGCCGAGTTCGTCCGCCAGTTCTTTAATTTTTTTTCTCTCGTCGCTCATAATGCCCGCCTCTTTCTCCTTTTCGCGCCGCGTTGCGCGAAAGCCTCTCCGCACTGCGCATCAGGACAGTGGTATACCCCCCGCCCGGGGGCTTTTTGCGCGACATCCGGCACGGGCGCCGCGTCGTCGTCCGCGCGGGTGTAACGCAACAGTTCGCTTTTGGGTCTGCGTTTTCTGCAGACGGCGCACATGCGCATCGGTATGTGTCCGCTCACGGCGTCCCCCGCCCGGCTCGAACCGGTTCAGTCCGCATCGTTTGTTTCGGCGGGCTTATCCGTTGCGGGCGCATCTTCCGCATCCGTTGCGCCGTCGTCGTCCGCTTCACCCGCCGTGCCCGCGTCACCGGCGTCTTCCGCGCCGGCAGCATCTTCCGCATCCGTTGCGCCGTCGTCGTCCGCTTCACCCGCAGTGCCCGCGTCACCGGCGTCTTCCGCGCCGGCAGCGTCGTCCGTTTCGTCCGCCGTGCCCGTATCATCGGCGTCTTCCGCGCCGGCCGCTGCCGTGTCGCCTTTTTCCCCGGACGGCCGCAGGAAGTTGACGGCAGCGCGCAGGTTGGCGAGTTTTTTCTCGGTCATGCCGGTGACGGCCAGAATTTCCTCATCCGAGGCAAGGCTGACGGCCTCAAAGCTCACAAGCCCGGCGACCGCGAAGTTTTCCGCGGGCACTTCCACGACGGCGGCCAACTGCTCCAGGCCCTTACCTATGGCGTTGGCCTCGTTGTAGCGCGTTTCGGTATAGATATCGATTTTCCAGCCCAGAAGTTTGGCGGCGAGTTTGACGTTCTGGCCTTTGCGCCCTATGGAATTGGTCAGTTGGTCGTCGGGCACGATGACTTCCAGCAGCCCTTCGGCTTCGTCCACGACGATGCGGGAGATGACGGCCGGGGAAAGGGCGTTGCGCGCGTAAGCGGCAATGTCCGGGCTCCAGACCACTATGTCGATGCGTTCGCTGCGCAGTTCCTGCACAATGTTCTGGATGCGCGAGCCGCGCACCCCGACGCAGGCGCCCACGGGATCGACGTCCCGCTCCCGGCTCAGAACGGCCACTTTGGCCCTGCTTCCCGGATCGCGGGCCACGCCCATGATTTGCACGATGCCGTCGTCCACTTCCGGCACCTCGCGCTTGAAGAGGGCGGCCATGTAGTCGCGGTGCGACCTGGAGACGATGACCTGAGGTCCGCGTCCTTCCTTGCGCACTTCGATAATCAGGGCCTGGACCCGGTCGCCCCGTTTATAGTGCTCGCGGGGAATCTGCTCTTCCTTGGGCAGCAGCGCCTCCGTGCGTCCGAGGTTGATGATCCAGCCCGCCTTGTCGCGCCGCTGCACGATGCCGGAGGCGATTTCGTTGATGCGGTCCTTGTATTCATCATAGATAATGCCCTGTTCGGCATCGCGCATGCGCTGGATGATGACCTGCTTGGCGCTTTGCGCGGCGATGCGGCCGAGATCCTCGACCTTCAGGCGGAAACCCACTTCGTCGTCAAGGCGGATGCCGGGGTCATGCTTGCGGGCCTCTTCGAGGGACACCTGAATGCTTTCGTCCTCAACCTGCTCGACGACGATTTTGTACTGGAAGACGTCGATCTCCCCGGTTTCTTCGTTGAAGGAGACTTCAACGTCGACGTCCTCGCCGAATTTGCGCTGCACCGACGTACGGACGGCTTCTTCCAAGGTTTCGACCAGCATGGCCCGGTCCAGGCCTTTGTCTTTGCTGATTTGATCGATAGCTTTCTTGAGTTCGAGGCCCATCGGAGAAGCTCCTCATGCTTTCTTTTTACCGCCCCGCCCGGGCAGCTTTTTGTCGGGAAACTGCGGGACAAGGCGGACTTTGGCGGCATCGGCGAAGGCAAAGCGCACTTCGGCGTCCGCGTCGGGGTTGCTTTCATCGCGGAAACGCAGGACGAAGTCCGCGCCCTCCCTGCCGAGGAGGGTGCCGCGGAAGCGCTTTCTGCCCGGAAACGCCGGGACAGGGGCGCGCAGGGTCACTTCCACGCACTGTCCCGCGGCCTGTTCAAGCCGGCCGGCGTCGAAAAAAGCGCGGTCCAGGCCCGGCGAGGACACTTCCAGCACATACGGGCCGGACATGATGTCCTCGGCGTCCAGGGCGAGACCGAGCAGGCGGGAGAACTCCGCGCACTGTTCCACGTCCGCTCCGCGCACGGGGTCGCCCACGCGGGCGTTGTCCGGTCCGGGGATGTCTCCGCGGGAGCGCGTTCCGTCCTCCGCAGCGTTTTCCACGAACACGCGCACGCCGAAGCGACCGTCGTGCGTCGGTTCGACCCCCCAGAGCGCAAGGCCCATGCCGCGCGCCAAGGGAGCGGCCAGAACCGCCACTGCTTCCGTCAACGTGTTGGTGTCGTGCGCCATGCTTGTCCGATTCCGCCAAAAAAAAAGGGGCCGCAGGGCCACCCTCAAAAAGCCCGCAGGCCCGCAAGGATGTTTCACTCCACCGCCGGCGGAACCGCCGGATCGCCCCGGCGGACCGGAACGCCTGTGGAGCGCTCTTTCCCCGGAGGGAAAAGAGACGAAAGAAACGAAAGAGACACAATGATGTTCTCGTAAACGTCGAGCTCATATCCTGTATCCGCACCGTCGTCAAGGTATTTTTTTAAAAGCGCCGCCCGGCCCCCAACCCGCCGGCGGGCCGGCGCGGAAGCAGGACGAGGCGCTTGATTTTCAGAACGAGTTTGTGTATACAGAAATAAAATAAGATTTTCAAGCAAATCAAGAAGGTTCAGGTATGGAAGTCGCAAAAATCACAAGCAAAGGACAAATTACGATTCCCATTGACATACGCAAAAAACTCGGCGTCAAAGAGGGCGACAAGGTTATCTTCATTGAGGACGGCAACAGGATTGTTGTGGCGAACGCGGCAAAAATTGCGTTTGCCGATATGCGTGCCGCCTTTGCCGGCGAGGCGGATCGTCTCGGCATAAAAGACGAAAGGGATGTTGTGGCTGTTGTAGACGAAGTGCGGGAGGAAATATGGAAAGAACGCTATGCGAATCATAATTGACACTAATGTTTTGATTTCTGCTTTTGTCTTGTCATCCCCGCACCTTTTACGGATGATTGAAAGCATAGCAGAACATCACACTATCGTTTTACCGACTTATGTTCTGGATGAATTGAAACGGGTAACAAAGCAAAAATTCCCAGGAAAATATGACTTACTGGAACCGTTCCTGCGGGAACTGCCGTTTGAGCTTGTCTATACTCCAGAAAAAATTGACAAATCAAAATATCCTGATATTCGAGATATAAAAGACTTGCCCGTTTTAGTTTCAGCAATAATTGAGGATGTGGACATTCTGATTTCCTGCGACGCTGATTTTGCGCCGCTCGAAACAGAACACCCGGAGATTTTGACGCCAAAAGGCTTTGTGGATAAATACTGCTGATTTTTACTATAACCCGCCGGCGGGCCGGCGCGGATCGGTCAAAACATGTGCCTCCTGCACCGGTCAAGTCGCTTTGCCCGTCATCAGACCGGTGTACTCGACATCAGGCCTGTGTTCTCCTGTGTTCTCCTTGACAAAAGCCCGGGACGCATATAAACCTCTGTTCACGTTCGGAAACGCGATTGCCGCCGCCGGCGCGCAATCCGCTCCGCAGGCTTTATCGGACCATATCATACCGCAGACGGGGGTGCAGCCGTGGTGACGATGTTCGCAGCGTATACCGAGGAAGTTGACGATGTCGACAGCGCCGCAGCCGAGATCCTGAAACAAGTGGACCTTGCCCGCCTGTCCGCCGAATCCGTGGGTATTCTGTTCTGTCATCGGGAATTCATCGAGTCCGGCGTGGCCGAAGGGTTGTGCGCCCGGCTGCCCTTCGACGTGATAGGCATGACGACCATGGCCGGGGCGACCCGCGCCGGGCACGGCGTATTCATGCTCAACCTCGCCGTGTTGAGCGCGGACGACGTCGTTTTCCGGACCGCCGTCACTGAACCGCTGACGGCCGCGAACGCCGGAGAAGCCATGGCCGCCGCGTACGGCGCGGCACGCGCTGCGCTGCCCGGCGACCCCGCTTTCATCATCAGCCTGTTCCCCTTTCTTTCCGACATAAGCAGCGCGGAGGTCCTCAAATACCTGGATGCCGCCTGCGGCGGCATACCCGTATGGGGCAGCGTGGCCAGCGGCATGGACATGTCCTATGCCGGCGCGGGCGTCATCGGCAACGGGCGCTTCCACGAAATGTCCGCCGTCATGCTGCTTCTGCACGGTCCCCTTGAGCCGGAATTCATCGTGGCCTCCATCCCCGACAAGAACATCGGCGACCGCCGGGCGCTCATTACGGAATCCGCCGGGTGCATACTCAAGAAAGCCAACGATGTCCCTCTGCTGGAATACCTCAACGATATCGGCATCATCATGCGCATCGGGCAGGACAATACCACGTTGCCGCTGATGGTGGATTACGGCGACGGCTCAAAGCCCGTGGCCCTGGCCGTCTACGCCCTGACTCCGGAAAACTGGGCCGTGTGCGGCGGCGAGGTGCCGGAGGGGGCGTTCTTTTTCTGCGGCGAAATAGACAAGGACGGCATTATCGAAAGCGCCGGCGACGCCCTGGCCCAAATGCGGAAAGCGGAGGGGAAAAACTGCCTGCTGATGCTCCCCTGCGTCACGCGATACATCATGATGACCCCCGAACAGGACGAAGAAATGCGCCTCGTCGCTGAAACGCTCGACGAAAAGAAGCCCTTCGTCTTCGCCCTGTCCGGCGGTGAAATCTGCCCGGTGAAAGGTCGCGACGGCGTTCAACGCAACCGGCACCACAATTTTACTTTTTCAGCCTGCTTGTTCTGAGGCGGTATGGAAGGGGACAATGCCGCGGATTGCGGCGCGGGGAATGCCTGCGCGGACAATCCGCCCGGGTACGACGAGATGCGGACGTTGTCCGAGCTTGTGGACGCGCAGCGCCGCCGTATCGCGGAATTGGAAAAAATCGAGAAAAAAAACGCGCGCGAAGTGCTCAGGCTGCACAGGGCCATCGAACACGAGCGTACCGTCGGCATTGCCAAGACCAACCGGGAAGCGGCCAAATCCCTCGCCCAACGCGAACGCGAACGCTACATGCGTCTGGTGCTGGAAAACAGCTCCGACATTATCCTGCTGTTGGACAAGAACTTCAGGTTTGTCTACTGCACCAAGGTCTTTCTGGGGAAAATCGGCAACCCGGACCCCAAGTACCTCGCCGGCCGCACCTTTCAGGAAGTTTTCGGGCGTTTTGCCGAGGCGGAGATCACCGACGTCCTGTTCGACCTGATGCGCGGAGCGGTGAGCGCACACTCCCCGGCCGAGCAAACCGCGGAAATAGGCGGAGCGACGGAGCGGCACAAGTATACCGTGGTCTTTACGCCCATGAGCGGAGAAAGCGGCGCCAACGAAGGCGTCATGGTCCATCTGCACGACGTGACCGTCATTGAGAAGGCGCGTGAGATGGCCGAACGCGCCAGCACGGCGAAATCAGACTTTCTCTCGAACATGAGCCACGAGATACGCACCCCCCTGAACGCCATCATCGGCATGACCTCCATTGCCAAATCGTCGCCCTCAGCGGAACGCAAGGAATACTGCCTGGACAGGATAGAGGACGCTTCGCGGCATCTGCTCGGGATCATCAACGACATCCTGGACATGTCCAAAATCGAGGCCAACAAGTTTGTCCTCTCGACCGTAGACTTCAATGTGGAAAATATGCTCCGGAAAGTGACCGACGTGGTCAACTTCAAGGTAGCCGAAAAACAGCAGAACCTTTTCGTCAACATCGACAGAAACATACCGCGCGTTCTGCGCGGCGACGACCAGCGGCTCGCGCAGGTCATCACGAACCTGCTCTCCAACGCCGTAAAATTTACCCCGGAATCGGGTTCCATCCGCGTGGACGCCGTGCCGGAGCAGGACGAGGACGCGCGCTGCGCGCTGCTTGTGCGGGTTACGGATACGGGCATAGGCATCAGCGAGGAGCAGCAGGCGCGCATCTTCAGTTCTTTTGAGCAGGCGGAGAGCGGCACTTCCCGCAAGTTCGGCGGCACCGGCCTCGGCCTGGCCATATCCAAGCGCATCGTGGAAATGATGGACGGGCGCATATGGGTGGAGTCGGAGGCCGGCAAAGGCTCGACCTTCGCCTTTACCGTGCGGCTCGAGAAAGGGACGGGGGAACAGCGCGCCCTGCTGGAAGGCGTGGGCTGGGATACTGTGCGCGTGCTCGCCGTCGACGACGACCCGGAAATCCTGCTGTATTTTGCCCGCCTGGCCGAACAGCTCGGTTTTGCCTGCGACACGGCGCCCGGCGGCGCGGAAGCCCTGCGGATGATCGAGCGCAACGGGCCCTATGACCTGAATTTTGTAGACTGGAAGATGCCCGGCATGGACGGCATGGAACTGTCGCGCAAGATCAAGGAGTACGGCGCGGACAAATCCGTCGTCATCATGATTTCGGCGGCGGAATGGAGCCTGATTGAAGAGGAGGCGAAACAGGCCGGGGTCGGCAAGTTTCTGTCCAAGCCCCTCTTCCCTTCCGATCTGGCCGACTGTATCGGCAGTTGCCTGGGGAAGGGCAGCCTGAAGGAAGAACGCGTAGAAACGGAGGCGGACTGTTTCCGGGGTTTACGCATCCTGCTGGCCGAGGACGTGGACATCAACAGGGAAATCGTCCTCAGTCTGCTTGAGCCGACGGGTCTGGACATCGACTGCGCGGAAAACGGCACGCAGGCGGTCGCGATGTACGCTGCCGCGCCCGAACGCTACGCCATGATTTTCATGGACGTGCAGATGCCCGAGATGGACGGTTTCGAGGCCACGCGGCGCATCCGCGCCCTGCAGCATCCGTCGGCCGCCCAAGTGCCCATCGCGGCCATGACCGCGAACGTGTTCAAAGAAGATATAGAGCGCTGCCTCCAGGCCGGCATGAACGACCATGTGGGTAAACCGATTGATCTGGACGAGGTGTTGCGTATACTGCGACGCTATCTGCCCGGCGCTGCGGCGCCGCGAAGCCCGCTTTGACGGCGGGAGACGATGCGACAACGCAAAACATGATTGCAAGGAGTTGTTCATAAACAATATGTCAAAATTGTCTCCTATCGGAGCGGAATGATCAGGATCCGGCCTCATGAATATCAAGATACCTAATGAATAACTCCCAAACGAGCGCCTCATGTTGAAGAACCTTGGTTTGCAGACGAAAATTTTTTTCCTGGTTTCAAGCGTCGTCGTCGTATCTTTCGTAATACTGACGCTGATCGTTTCCAACAAAACTTTTGAAATGGCGAAGAAAGACGCTTTCAGTCTGGCACAGGAAACAGCCGACAAATACAAGAACGAAATCAAGGCGGAATTGCAGGGCGCGAGAATAACTTCAGAAACGCTCGCGACGGTCTTTGAGACCCTGAAGGACCATGGCCTGACCGACAGAACCATGATGAACGACATCCTGCGCAGTACCCTGGCGAAAAAAGAATACATCACCGCATTTTGCATCGCTTACGAGCCTGATGCTCTCGACGGCAGGGACGGGCAGTTCGCCGGGAAAAAGCCGGAATACGACGAGACAGGAAGATACGCCCCGTACTGGAACAAACTGGGCGGCAATATCGCTGTAGAGCCTTTGTATGATATTGATATAGCGGATTGGTACATTGTTCCCAAAACCACGCTGAATGAATATATCACCGATCCCTACCCGTATGAGGTCCAGGGACACCCCGTCATGCTGGCCAGCTTGATATTTCCGATTGTTTACAAAGAGAAATTTATCGGGATTGTTTCTTCCGACATTGTTCTTGATAAACTGCAGGAAATGATTTCCAAGGTGAATCCTCACGGCCAGGAGGGCTATACGGAAATCCTGTCCAATGCGGGCGGCATCGCGGCGCATCCCGATAAGACGCTTTTGGGGAAGGATTTGCGGGTGGAATCGGCCTATGCCATGCTGACCGCCGACGCGTCCCTGCTTCCCGCTGTCATACGCCTCGCGGATGAATACCTGGCCGAAAATCCCGTCAAGGACCCGGAGGACAAGGAGCGGGTCGAAACATACGAAAACAACAAACGGTTTGTGGATGCGCTGCGGAACTACGCGGCAAGCCCGGACAAATCCGCGCTCGACCTGTCCCTGCCGGACCCCGCTCTGGCCGGGGCGCTGCTCAAGGCGGATCCGGCGCGGTTGCGCAGCGCGGAGGAAGCGAAAGCCGCCGTCAAGAACGGCGAACCCTATATTTTCGACGGACGGGACTATTATACCGTCTATATGCCGATTCGGTTCAGCGGCGTGACGAGCCCCTGGTCGGTCGCCGTCAGCATTCCCATGACGAAAATTCTGGACAATGCCGCGGGCATCCGAAATTACGTCGTCCTGGCGTCCGTCATCGCGATATGCGTCATCGCCTTCATGCTCTATCTCATAGCGGGAAGCGTCGCCCGGCCGATCCTTGAGCTCTCGAATACCGCCAAAGTGCTCGGGGAAGGCAATTTTGACGCGCAGGTGCCGCTGATCAAAAGCAACGACGAAATCGGCGCCCTATCCGTGACCTTCAGGTTCATGACCGAAAAAATCAACAGCCTCATCAGGGAAATGCAGAACTATGCCAAGGCCCTTGAGGAGAAGAACATCTATTTGAACCGGTTGAATGAACTGAAGGACGAATTCCTGGCCAATACGTCCCACGAGTTGAGAACGCCGATCAACGGGATCATCGGGATTGTCGAATCCATGCTCGACGGCGCGACCGGACAGATCAGCAGGGAACAGAAATACAACCTCTCGCTTGTCGTCAACAGCGGCAAACGACTTTCCAATATGATCAATGACATATTGGATTTCACGCGGCTGAAAAACAAGGAAATCATCCTGCAGATCAAGGCCGTGGAACTGAAAACTCTGGTCGATACGGTCATCGCGTTGTCAAAGCCGCTGACCAGGGGAAAAGATCTGACGCTGATCAACGAGATTGACGATTCCCTGCCGGCGATTCGCGCCGACGAGAACAGGATGCAGCAGATTCTGTACAACCTGATCGGAAACGCCGTTAAGTTTACCGAAAAAGGAACGGTCCGCGTATCGGCCTCGGTTGTGAACGACACGGTGTCCGTTTCCGTGTCGGACACGGGCATCGGCATCCCCGATGACAAATTCGAGACCATATTTGAATCCTTTGAGCAGGTTGACGGTTCCACGGCCAGGGAATACGGCGGTACGGGCCTGGGCTTGTCCATCACCAAGAAGTTTGTCGAGCTGCACGGCGGAACGATTCACGTCGCCTCACGACCGGGCGAGGGGTCGACATTTACGTTCACCGTTCCCGCGTCGGGCGAAACAATCGATGCCGGCGCGGCCGCAAGCCCGAATACGCTTATCGACGCGGAGGACTTCGCTCCGGACGACGGGGATGCAAGCGGCGCAGTCGCGGCGCAGGGCGAAGGAGGGAGCAGGATCCTCGTCGTCGACGACGAACCGGTCAATATCCAGGTTTTGAGCAATCTCCTCTCCATACGCAATTATCATGTGACGAAAGCCTATAACGGGGCTGAAGCCCTGGCTCTCATAATGAGCGGAGAACAGTTCGACCTTGTTCTTCTGGACGTCATGATGCCCAAAATGTCCGGCTATGACGTCTGCAGCCGCCTGAGGGAGAGGTATTCGCTCCACGATTTGCCCGTTCTGATGCTGACGGCGAAAAACCGGATCCAGGACGTCGTGCTGGGCCTGCAGGTCGGCGCGAACGATTATCTCCCGAAGCCCTTCGACAAGGAAGAATTGCTGGCCAGGGTATCAACCCTTCTCGAACTGAAGAACGCCGTGACGGCGTCCATGGCGGCGACCAAAGTCAAGAACGTCTTTCTGGCCAACATGAGCCATGAAATACGCACGCCGCTGAACGCCGTCATCGGTCTGACCCGGTTGCTGCTCAAAACGCCTCTCGACGACAGGCAGCGGGATTACGCGACCAAAATGGGCGGCGCCGCATCGACGCTGCTCGGCATCGTCAACGATATTCTGGACTTTTCCAAGGTCGAGGCCGGCAAGATGACCCTGGAGCGCATTCCCTTCGACGTGCGCGGCGTCCTCGACAACATTGCCGACTGCTTTCAGGAACGGAGCGCCGATTCCGGCATAGCCTTCAAGCTGGACGTTGACCCCGCCGTTCCCGCCGCTCTTCTGGGAGACCCCCTGCGGCTGCATCAGGTCTTCATCAACCTGGTGGACAACGCGTTCAAATTTACCGAAAAAGGCTCCGTAACCGTCCGCGCGGCCGTATCCGGCCGCGTCGCCGGGAGCGTGACCCTGGACTTTGCCGTGGAGGATACCGGCATCGGCATGAGCCCGGAACAGGTTACGGGGATTTTCTCCGCTTTCAGCCAGGCGGACAGTTCCTTCACGCGCAAATACGGCGGCACCGGCCTCGGTCTGACCATCGCCCGCGAGATGGCGGAACTCATGGGCGGGAAGATCAACGTTTCCAGCGAGCAGGGCCGGGGCTCGGTCTTCGGCTTTTCCTGCGTCTTTCCCCTGCCCGACGAGGAGAAGAAAGCGTCCGGACCGGGAGTGGAAGAGGCGGCAGGCGCGGAAGAGGCGGCAGGCGCGGAAAGTGAGGACGAAAACGCCGTGTTGCGCGGCATGCGCGTTTTGCTGGTGGAAGATAACGAGATCAACTGCATGATAGCCTGCGAATTGCTCAGTTCCGTCGACATTGAGGTGACAACGGCGGAAAACGGCGAGGAAGCCTTGAAATGCCTGGAGGAAACGCCCCGGAACGGGGGCAGGCCGCCCTTCGACGTCGTGCTCATGGACCTGCAGATGCCGGTCATGGACGGCTACGAGGCGACGAAACGCATTCTTGACGGCGGGGAATACCCGGACATGCCGATTTTCGCCATGACGGCTCACGCCTATCCTGAAGAACGGGAACGCGCCCTTGCCATGGGCATGACAGGCCATTTGAGCAAACCCATTGACGTGGATGCGCTCTACCGGACGTTGCGGGAGGTCGCCGTTTCCGGCGCCGCCGGTGCCCCGGCGCCGGCGTTGCAGCCGGCAGGCGGGCTCAATCCGTAAACTTCAGGGCATGCGGTTCGACGATGCCGGCGTAACGCCGTATCCCGAGCAGGGCGGGCTCAATCCGTAAACTTCAAGGTATACAGTTCAACGGGAGCGAAGTCGTCGTCGAGGGGGGGCGCGTCGGGGTCCGGGTCCGGAAACGGCAATACCGCGCGGTTGCGCAGGGCCAGCGCCGCGGCCGGGGCAACGCGCTCCGTTGCCGGGTCGGGGAGTTTTCTTTTGCGCGGCAGGGCCATGAGCATGACGTTCTGCACGACGCCGTTGCTGTGGGGGTATTGCACGGGGAAGATTTCCACCTGTTCGAAGGACTCTGCAAAGGCGCCGCGCACGGCGCGCAGCAGCCGCCCCTTGTCGCCGCTTACGGCCGTAATGATGTTCATCATGCAGACGCCGTCGTCGGCCAGCAGGCGGCGGATGCCGGCCGCGGCCTGCCGCGTGCCCACATGAAAGGGCACCGTATACCAGGAATTGAAAATATCCGCGAAAATGAGGTCGTAAGGGCCGGGGCTGTCCGCGGGCAGAGCGGCGGCCGTGCGGTTGACGAAGGCGCGGGCGTCCTCGTGCATGACGCGCATGCGCGCGTCGTCGAGAGGGGCGCGGAAGTATTTGCGGGCCGTCGCGGTCATGCCGGGGTCGAGTTCCACGACATCCAGGCTGATATCCCCGGATGCCGCCCAGCTTTTGTCCGACAGCAGATATTTGGGCACCGAGTAGCCGCCGCCGCCGAGCATGAGGATGCGCCGGGCGTCGGGTTTCAGGGCGAAAGGCAGGGCATAGAAGCGGGTGTAGGCAAAGACGAGGGCGGCAGGGTCGTCGACGTACATGGCGGACTGGGCGCTGCCGGGGTCGCTTGCCAGCAGAAGGACCTTGCGTCCGCGTTCCTCCCCTTTGCCGACGCGCAGGGAAGCGTAAGGCGTTTCCACGCTTATGGGCCGGCTGTCCCGCGCAAAGCCGGTATGTTCCATCCACTGCGCGTAGAAGGCGTTGCCTGCCAGACCGGCAACGGCGATAAGGGCTGCGGCGAGTTTGGGCGCAAGCGGGCGCAGGCCGGCCAGTGCCGCCGCCGCCGTCAGGCACAGGGCGACTCCGAGGAGTATGCTCACCGTACTGAAGAAGGACAGCAGCACAAAACCGCCGAGAAAGGTGCCGGCAATGCTGCCCACGGTCGCCAGGGCGTTCATGCGGCCTATGATGCGGCCGATGTTGCGTTCCTGCCTCGACTGCGCGCTTTCCTGATGAATGCGCAGGCGCGTTGCGTACGGCGTGATCATGCCGCACAGCAGTCCGGGCGGAGTGAACAGGCAGAGGGAGCTCAGCAGGGCGTTCACATAGACGGAAGCGCCGCTGCGCGCGAACAATCCCGGCAGGACCATGCCGAGCGCCGCCGTGAGCAGCGCCCCGAAGGCCGCGCCGGCAAGCAGGCCGGAAAGCGCGGCGTCGGCCTTGCGCGCCGCGCCGGCGGCGTTCCCGCGTTTGCCGCTTTCACCGGCCGGAACGCGCAGCAGCGCGTCGGCCAGCCTGCCGCCCAGGGCGCAGCCCAAGCTCAACCCGGCCATTATCACCCCTATGATGCAGGTCCAGACCACGACGGAACTGCCGAAGTGCGGGGCCAACAGGCGGGCGCCCGTCATTTCCAGCACCATCACGGCCGTTCCGTTCAAAAATACGACGGCTGCAAGCATAACGCTCCTCTTACTGTGTAACATATAAATTTCCGCGTCAGCCCCAATGCGGGGAGTCGGCCTGAGCCGGCGCAGGGCGACTGGGGAAATCATTTCCCCCGGCGGGGTCCGGGGCAGCGCCCCGGCCGCCGGAGGCGTAAAAACAGGTGTACAAGGTACTCTTTATGTACGCCGCGCATTACATGCCCGAACACAAGGCCCTGTCAAG
>JAITEY010000196.1 GCA_031281815.1 Desulfovibrio sp.
CCTTCGTATACCCTGGGCATATCGCCTTGTCCCAACGACACGTATATCTTTGAGGCGCTGATTCACGGACGCGTCCGCGCGCCGTTCACGGTACGCACGCACACGGCCGACGTGGAAGAGTTGAACGCGGCGGCGGCGGATGCGCGCCTGGACATCACCAAGCTTTCCATGGCGGCCGTGCCGGGCATCCTTGAACAGTACATCGTACTCAACGCGGGCGGCGCGCTCGGGCGCGGTTGCGGTCCGTTGCTGGCGGCCCGCCCCGGCCTTGCGGAGTCGGAATATCCCGGCGCCCGTATAGCGGTACCCGGATTCAGGACTACGGCAAACCTCCTGCTTACCCTGCACGGAGCGTTCCGCGGCCCGCGCGGAGCCGTGCGTTTCGACGCCGTCATGCCTGCTTTGCTCGAAGGCCGGGCCGACCTGGGCCTGATTATCCACGAGGGCAGGTTCACCTATGCGCAAAAAGGCCTGCGCCTTGTGCTGGACCTCGGTGAATGGTGGGAAAAGGAGAAAGGGCTTCCGCTGCCGCTCGGCGTCATCGTCGTGCGCCGCTCCCTGGGTATGGAAGTCGCCGCGGCGGTGCAGGCGGCCGTTCGCTTAAGCCTGGCTCATGCCGAGGCGCATCCCGAAGACGGCCGGGAATTCATCCGCTCTTCGGCGCAGGAAATGGACCCCGAGGTCATGGCCGGGCACATCGCGCTGTTTGTCAATGAATACAGCAAGGATCTCGGCTCTGACGGGCAGGAGGCGGTCACGGCGCTGTTGCGGGCCGGGGCCGGCGAATTCGGCATCGCCCTGCCGGACCTGCCGGTTTTCGTCGACGACGACGACGCAGTCCGGAACCGTACAAGGAACTTTCGATGAAAGACGTGCAAAGCTCCCCGGCCGACGTGCCCATGCCCATAGACAGCGTCGGCGTGCGCAACCTGCGCCTGCCCCTGACTGTTACCAGGCGCGAAGGCGGCCCGGTACACACGACGGCCCTGCTGGAACTGGGCGTGGATCTGCCCGCGCACTTCAAGGGCACGCACATGAGCCGCTTCATCGAAGTGCTGGAAAACCGGCAGGAAGACCTGAGCTACAAAAGCATCAAGCTGTTGCTGGAAGACATTTTGGAGCGCTTTGAGGCAAGCCGGGCGCGCGTGAGTTTCGAGTTCCCCTTTTTCCTGCCCCGGCCTTCACCGGTCAGCAACGCGACGGGCATCCAGAGCTACCGTTGCCGGATCAGCGGCGACCTTTCCCGCGCGGGCAGCGGCAAGCCGGAATTTCTGCTGGAAGTCACTGTGCCGGTGATGACCGTATGCCCCTGCTCAAAAGCCGTCAGCGAGGAAGGCGCGCACAGCCAGAGGACCGAGGTGCGCATCGTCCTGCTGCTGCGGGGATTCTGCCCCTTGGAAGAGTTCATCGAAATTGCCGAAAGCGCGGGTTCCTCGCCCACATACCCGCTGCTCAAGCGCGAGGATGAAAAATTCGTCACGGAAAGCGCGTTCGCCAAGCCCTGCTTTGTGGAGGACGTCGTGCGCAACGCTGCCGAACGTCTGGACGGGCATCCGCATGTAGCCTGCTTCCGCGTGGAGGCGGAGAGTTTCGAATCCATCCACGCTCACAACGCCTACGCCCGCATCGAACGCGGCCGCGTGCTCGACGCGCGCCGGCCGGATTGAGCGGGTTTTCATAACGAGGGGGTCAGCGCGTGTCGGCCGCGCCCGCCGTTATGCGCGATACTTCAAGCACGTCATCCAGCTTGTGCAGGCGGTCCGTGGTGAGAAGAAGCTGAGCCACGTCGGCGACTTCAATCAGCATTTCCAGCTCGGTTCGCCCGTCGACGTTGGAGCGGAACGTTCCGGAGTCGATGTTCACGCCGGAGTGTTCCATGACCCCGGCAATCTTGGCCAGAACGCCGCGTTCGTTTTTGCACAGCACGCGGATGCGCGCCGGGAAGGGCAGCGCCTCGCCGCTTCCCGCCCAATGGACGGAAATCAGGCGCTCCGGCTCCATGCGGGTGACGGTCGGGCAGTCGGCGGTATGCACGGCCACTCCACGCCCGCGGCTGATGTAGCCGATAACGGCATCGCCCGGCACGGGATTGCAGCATCCGGCAAAACGCACCAGCATGTCGTCCACGCCCTTGATGACGATGGCGTCGGATTTTTCGTCCGCTTTGGGCCGATGTCCGGCGTCCTCGTGCGCCGTTGCCGTCTTGTCTTCATCGCGTTTTTCTTCGGGTTTGGGCAGCAGGACGTTCAGGACTTTACGCGGGGTAATGCGGGCATAGCCGACGGCCGAAATCAGGCCGTCCACGTCCCTGAAATTCAGTTCCAGAGCGGCCTTCAGCAACGAGCCGTCCTTGACGGCTTTCTGCACGCTGAAGCCCAGCTTGCGGCCCTGCTTTTCCAGCAGTTCGCGGCCGAGAGAAATGCTGCGGGCTTTTTCTTCGGTGCGGATGAAATGTTGGATACGGGTGCGGGCCTTGGCTGTTTTGACGAATTTCAGCCAGTCCCGGCTGGGCCGGCGGTTGGCGGCGGTGATGATTTCCACCGTGTCTCCGCTTTTAAGCGGCGTGGACAAGGGGACAAGCCTGCCGTTCACCTTGCCGCCGGCGCAGTGATTGCCGACCTCGGTATGCACCTGGTAGGCGAAATCCACGGCCGTCGCGTTCTCGGGGAGTTCCAGCACCTTGCCCTTCGGCGTGAAAACGTAGATTTCATCCTTGAACAGGCCGAAACGCAGGGAACGCATGAACTCCCGGGAGTCGCTCTCCAGTTTGGTCCAATCCAGAATCTCTCGAAGCCAATTGAACTCGCGTATGTCCCCGGCCTTGATGCGTCCGCCTTCTTTATACAGCCAGTGCGAGGCGACGCCGTTTTCCGCCAGGTTGTCCATGGCCTCGCTGCGTATCTGTATTTCCATGCGCTCGCCTTTGGGGCCGACCACGGTGGTATGCAGGCTCTGGTACATGTTGGCCTTGGGCATGGAAATGTAGTCCTTGAAACGGCCCGGTACCGGCTTCCAGGCGGCGTGCACCAGCCCGAGCGCGGCGTAGCAGTCTTTCACGTCCTTCACTATGGCCCGGAAGGCGACGATGTCGTGCATTTCATCCAGGCTGAGGCTCTGGGCGTGCATTTTGCGGTAGATGCTGTATATCTGTTTTATGCGCCC